>JAGVIO010000232.1 GCA_020056025.1 archaeon | reverse complement strand
TAGCTACAAAGTAGCTAACTAATATTTATACTTTTCGGTGCTGTAAGATATAGATCAAATAAAAATCTCAGAAATATGAAAAATTAGCTATGCACATACGGAACAGCAATAGTTTATTAAATAAGCATTCGAGTGCAGTTGAAATGAAATGCGCTTATTTCGGCAAATGTGGAGGATGCTCGCTGCAGCACATTGATTATTCTTTGCAGCTGGAGAACAAGAAGAAAGCTTTGTTCAGTGCAACAAAGTTTCCAGGCATTGAAGTCTTTTCTGGTGCAGAATACGGCTACAGGAACAGGATGGACTTTATCTTTCATCCAAATGGAGTTGGGTTCAGGCAGAAAGGCAACTGGGGCCATATAATTGATATTGACAATTGCCTGATTTCTGATGACAGGCTGAATGAGCTGCTTTCTGAGGTAAGGAATTTTTTCAAGAACACTGATTATTTTGATATACATAAGCAGTCTGGAACATTTAGGTATGCTGTGATAAGGACTCCAAGAAATGATTCTTCAATATCGTTTGTGCTTAACCAGAAATCAATGAGATTGGCTGATGCGATTGAGAAGGTAAAGGAATTTGCTTCCAAGACAACTGTAAATAATATTCTTGTTACTTATGTCGAGCCAAAGAATGATTCTTCTGTCTCTTCTGATTTTTTTGCTGTAAAAGGAAAAGATATGCTTTCTGAAGAGATTTTAGGAAAGAGATTTGAATATTCTGTGCAGGGATTTTTCCAGAACAATTCTATTATGGCTGAGAAGATGCAGGAATATGTTAATGGATTATTGAAAGGATATGATACTTCTGATGTTTGTCTTCTTGACCTTTATGCAGGAGTCGGAACATTCGGGATAATAAATTCTTCTTTGTTTAAGCATACTGTGATAATTGAAAGCTTCAAAGAATGCATTGATGCTGCAAAGAAGAACATTTTGATTAATAATGTTGCAAATGCAGAAGCTATTCTGCTTGATGCAAAGAATCTGAAAAAGATTGAGCTGAAGAAACCTCTTTTTGTTATAACAGATCCTCCTCGGTCTGGAATGGATTTGAAGACAATTCAGAGACTGAATGAGCTTATGCCTGAAGTGATTGTCTATATCTCATGCAATGTTGAGCAGTTGTCAAAAGACATCCCTAAGTTCAAGGAATATAAGATAAAAAGCGCTGCATTGTTTGACTTATTCCCGCAGACAAACCATTCTGAGGCTGTTGTTGAACTGGTGAAGAAATAAGAAAAATTCAAAACCCAGACTTGCATGGGCAGACAAAGCTGCCGTAAGGCATTATTGGCTTGTAATTTATAGAGGCAATTTTTATCTTTCTTTGCTCTTTGACAAAATCGCCTTCAATCTCTTTTCCGTAAACAAGGTATTTCTCCCAGGATTTTGCTTTCAGGATGCAGACAGCATAAACCTCAAGATTTTTCACTCCTGCTTCGTCTTCGTCTATTGTAATTGTGCCTCTCTGCAAAAACTTTATCGGCCCTTCAGAAGATTTTTTTAAAAACTCTTCTTCTGTTACTTCTGCAAGGCCTGAAAAATCATGTTGCTTTTCCATTTTCACATCTCTGGCATTCCGCCCATGCCGCCCATTCCAGGAGGCATCTGTGGAGGATGCTGGCTGCTTGAGCCCATTATGACATCATCAATCCTCAAGATCATATTAGCAACCTCTGTTGCTGATTTCAGAGCCTGTGTCTTTATCTTCAATGGCTCTAGAACTCCTGCTTTCTTTGCATCAACCACTTTTCCTGTGAAAACATCGATTCCTGCTGTAGTTCTTCCTTTGTCATGGGCTGCTTTTAATTCTGCGATTATGTCAATTGGGTCTAATCCTGCATTCTCTGCCAATGTTCTGGGTATTACTTCAACTGCGTTTGCAAATGCCTGTATTGCCAACTGCTCTCTTCCTGAAAAGCTGTCTGCGTATCTGTTTAATCCTCTTGACATCTCCATCTCTGGAGCCCCTGCACCTGCCAAAACTTTGCCTACTTTCAAGGAAGCTGCAATATCTCCTACGGCATCTTCAACTGCTCTTTTGACTTCATCAACAATATGCTCTGTGCCTCCTCTTATGAGAATAGTGACTGCTTTTGGATTCTTGCATTCCTTGACATAGGTCATGTCTTCATCCCCTATCTTAACCTCTGCTACAACGCCTGAAAAGCCAAGAGCTTTTTCATTAAGGTCTTCAAGGTTTGTTATTATCTCTGCGCCTGTTGCTGATGCCAATGCATTCATGTCAGACTGCTTTACTCTCCTTACTGCATATATCCCGTGCTTTGCAAGGAAATGTTGAGCCAGGTCATCAATTCCTTTCTGGCAGAAAACAACATTTGCGCCTGAATCAACTATCTTTTCAACCATCTCTTTTATCATTCTTTCTTCCTGCTCAAGGAAAGCATGCATCTGCGCAGGGTCTGTTATCTGTATCTTTGCTTCTGTCTCTGTGCTCTTGATTTCAACAGCTGAATCTATCAATGCAATCTTTGCTGACTTTACAACCTTTGGCATCCCTGGATGGATTTTTTCCTTGTCAAGGATGATTCCTTTGACCAGTTCAGAATCTTCAACACCTGCACCTACTTTCTTTTCGATCTTGATGTCATTTCTTGATATGTTTCCGTGCTCGTCAACAACCTGCTTTGCTGCAAGGACTATGATGTCTGCAAGCTTTTCTTTTGCAATCTCTGCGCATTTGCCTGTCATTGCTGTCAGTGCGATTTTTGTCAGGGTGTCTGTGTCTTTTATAGAAACATCCTCTGATATCTTTGTGACAATCTCCATTGCCTTTTGAGCAGCCATCCTGTAGCCTTTTGCAATCACAGTCGGATGTATGTTTCTGTCCAACAATGCTTCTGCGTTTACTAACAGCTCTCCTGCCAATACAACAGCTGTTGTTGTTCCATCGCCAACTTCATCTTCCAATGTCTTTGCGATTTCTGCTATCATCTTTGCAACAGGATGCTCTATCCTTAGCTCTTTTACTATAGTAGCGCCATCGTTTGTGACAATGACATCCCCCATGCTGTCAACAATCATCTTGTCCATGCCTTTTGGGCCTAAAGTTGTCCTGACTGTCTCTGCTATCAATTTTGCTGCCATTATGTTGTTTCTCTGTGCAGGCCTTCCTGTGTTTCGCTGAGTGCCTTCAGGCATTATGAATATTGGTTGTATTTCTTTTGACATGTTGTTTCCTCCGTTATAAGTGTAATTCGCCCCTTATAGTTAGAAATGAATTAGTCGCTATTTTAAAAAGTTTATGAAAAAATGTTGATTTTGGTAAGAATTAGAAGGAATTATTAAGGTTTTTATTCATAGCTCGCCCAAATTCTGCTGTTAAAAGGATGAAGGGCGGGGTGGATTGTTGGCTATATAATACCATCTACCCAGCCATCATCTGCTTTTGCAGCAGTCTATTGGCTGGCTATGAAAATAAGGTTAAAATCTACAAAATTCGAAACCTATAACCTTATTGCGAGGTTAAGGTATTCTCAAATGCTTCGCATTTTCGAAACCTACAAGTGCATACGGCACTTGAGGTATTCAGAATTCGCTATGCGAATTCCGAAACCTTTATATATTTCCTTCATAATCTCTTAGTTTAACCTTAATTCTGTTAAGGAATTCTAAAAGGATACTAATGACAATGAATGGGTGTTAGAACATGGATGATAACAAGCAAACAAAAACAGGCACTACAACAATTGGCCTGATGTGCAAAGATGGAATTGTACTAGCAGCAGACAAGAGAGCAACAGCAGGCTATTTTGTGGCAAGCAAGAAAGTAGATAAGATCTTAAAAATATCAGACAATATTGCAGTAACAATAGCTGGAACAGTTTCAGACATACAATTACTGACAAAAATCATAAAAGCAGAGATAAGGCTGAAAGAATTCAGGACAGGAAAGATAACAACAGTGAAAGAAGCTGTCAACTTGCTGTCAGGAATGGTCTACAACAATATAAGGAACTTTTCAATGATTCCAGGGATAAGCCATTTTGTTGTTGGCGGAAAAGACATCATGGGATTCCACCTGTATGACTTAAGCCCAGACGGATGTGTTGAAGAGATACAGGAATATGTATCCTCAGGCTCTGGATCAGAATTAGTATACGGCTTATTGGAATCATCTTACCAGGCAGGATTGACTGTCAAGGAAGGAGCTGAGCTGGCAGAGAGATGCATCAACACTTCAATCGCAAGGGACATTGCATCTGGAAACGGAATGGATATATTCACAATAACAGAAAAAGGAATCCAGAAAGTAACAACAAAGAAAGTTGATATGAAATTAAAATAAATATTTTCAAGGCAAGCAGGAATCTTTCTCAGAAAATTCTCTTTGCTTGTTTCTTATGAATTTGAAACAATTCAGTATTAAAAACAATAAACGAGTTGGTTAAAACGGCAGATATACTTAAGGAAATACTAAAAGAAGTGCCAGCTGACAAGATATCAGATGCGTGCTTTGAAGGAGCAAACATTGTCCTTTACACAAAGGATGAGGGATTCTTCTTAGATAACAAAGGAATAATAAAAGAGACTGTTGACAAGTTCAAGAAAAGAATAGAATTAAGGCCAGACCCCTCTATATGCATGAAGCAGGAAAAGGCTGAAAAAGAGATAAGAACTATAATTGCAGAGGAAGCAGGAATTGCGCAGATAATCTTTGATGCTCAGAGAAGCCAGGTGGTAATTGAAGCAGAAAAGCCAGGCTTGGCAATCGGAAAGCAGGGTGAATTGCTAAGAGAGATAAGGGCAAAAACACTCTGGGTGCCTGTCATAAGAAGGACTCCTGCAATAAGGTCAAAGATAATTGAAGGAATAAGAAGCGTCCTTTATCAGGAAAGCGATTACAGGAGAAAGTTCCTTGACAGGACAGGACACAGAATCTATGATGGATGGATAAGGGAAAAGAAGCATGAATGGGTCAGAATATCATTCTTAGGAGGGGCGAGGGAAGTAGGAAGATCTTGCCTGTTTTTGCAGACACCTGAATCAAGAATCATTATTGACTGCGGAGTCAATGTGGCATCAGAAGAAGATGCTTATCCGTTTTTGGAAGCGCCTGAGTTTAATATCAAAGAGCTGGATGCTGTTATCATATCGCATGCACATATGGATCACATTGGATTTGTGCCTTATCTTTTCAAATTCGGCTACAGAGGTCCTGTCTATATGACTCCTCCTACAAGAGATGTAGGGAGCCTTTTGCTGCTGGATTATATCAAGATTGCAAAATCTGAAAACAAAGATCCTATTTTTGAAACAGAAGATGTCAAAGAGATGGTCAAGCACACAATCACTCTTGATTATGAAGAAGTCACTGATATAACTCCGGATGTAAGGATAACACTGTACAATGCAGGGCATATAATAGGGAGCGCAGAAGTGCATATGCATATTGCAAACGGCCTGCACAACATTGTCTATACAGGAGACATGAAATACGGAAGAACAGGATTATTGGAAGCTGCAAACACCCAGTTTCCGCGTGTTGAGACACTGATAATGGAAAGCACATACGGCGGAAAAGACAATATACTGCCGCCGCAGCACGAAGCAGATGCGATGCTGAAGAACATAATCATCGAGACAGTGAAAAGAGGAGGAAAAATCCTCATGCCAACACTTGGATCAGGAAGAGCTCAGGAAGTAATGATAATGCTTGAGCAGATGATGAAGAATAAGGAGATTGAGCCTATTCCTGTCTATATTGACGGGCTTGTATGGGATATAACTGCAATCAACACAGCATATCCTGAATATCTCAATTCAAATGTCAGGAAGCAGATATTCCACAGGGACGAGAATCCATTTTTGGCGCCATGCTTCAAGCATGTCGGAAGCCAGAAAGAAAGGACACAGGTCATTGAAGAGACAGGAGCATGTGTCATTGTCGCAACATCAGGTATGCTTGTAGGAGGGCCTTCTGTTGAATACCTGAAAAGGCTTGCTGAGCATGAGAGAAATTCTCTTATCTTTACATGCTACCAGGGCGAAGGCTCATTGGGAAGAAGGATACTGAACGGAGAAAGAGAGATAATATTCAAAGAAGGACAGAAGCAGAATGTCATTCCGATAAAAATGGAAGTGCACAGGCTTGAGATAACTGCGCATTCTGACAGGAGGCAATTAGTCAACTTTGCATTCAAATGCAATCCAAGGCCAAAGAAAATCATAGTAAATCACGGAGAGGCTTCAAGATGTTTGGATTTGTCTTCGTCATTGCACAAACTGAACAGGGTTGAGACAGTTGCTCCGAGAAATCTGGATGTGTTGAGGGTAAAATAAAGTAGAGAAATATCATTGCTCATCTTTGTGGTACAGATCTAGAAAAATAATCTTATCTTCTTGTTTTGAGTAAATATAAGATAACCTATAATGTGCTGCATATACTTCTCTAGTGCCTTTTCTATTATGCATCATAGGCTTACCTATCTCTGGGTTTTCCCTAATCTTCAAGAATTGCTTAATCAGCTTCTCTTTTATTGAATTATCTTTTATTTTGGAAAATAATTTTTCAAAATGAGGATGAAAGGCTGCTCTTACCATTTTTTAGCTTTCTTTATGAATTCGTCAAAGTCCATCTCTATGAACTCTCCTTTTTCATATCTCTTGAAAGCTTCTTCTGTTCTTTTGGCAAACTCCAGATCTTCTTTCAGAGTTTTATCTAAATCGCTTGCTTTCTTCATGATTAACTGATTATCATTCTTGATCAAGAGAAGCTTATCTCCTTCATGAAGTCCTTCTCTCATCTCAGCAGGTATGACAACCTGTCCTTTTGAGCTCATTTTAGTTATTGCAATATCCATAATCTCACCTATGTAAGATTAATCTTACTAAGTATATAAATGTTGCGGTTTTGTCTAGACAGCAGCAAGCATCAGGCGGCAGAATATTATATTACTACTCTAGAGTAGCTAATAATAGAAAGGCTTATAAACAATTATTACTTCTTGTTACACCTTATGAAGGCCAGATTGAGTATTTCAATAGAAGAAGAGCTTGTTTCTAAGATATTTGAACTCATGAGAAAAGAGAACATCTTCAGGAACAAATCGCATGTTGTTGAATATGCTTTACAGGAACTGATGAAGAGGAAGGAGAGATGAAATACCATCATTTTACCGGAATTATAGAATTTTACCAGATAATCAAAGATGAAGCTCTGCTTTCAAATTATGAGATCATGAAAAAATGCTTTCACTCAAAATTGGAATCTAAAAATGCAGAGAAAGTGTATGAGCAGTATATCGGAATCGAGCGCAAAGTCCATAATGAAAGAGAGTTTATGCGAAAGTCCAATGTTTTCCTGACAATGAACAAAGATGTGAAGACTGGTCACAGGGAAGATGTTATCCTTGGATTTGAATTAGACAAGCAGCCAAATCACGGTGCTTACCTGATTCTGCCAGAAGTCAGCCTGGAACACTTAGTTGAAGTAAATGTTATTGAGGCATGCCATATAAAAACAGTCAGGAAAATACTGGCAGATGCGCATGGCGGAAAATACAAAAATATTCCTGTTTGCGAGTGGAAAAGATGAAACGAAAGATTATCAACCAAGAGGCAACTGAAGTATGAACATAAACAAAATCATAGAGGAGCTTAACAGGAAATATCCAAGCGGAATAATGATACCTCCTAACTTTTTCATAGACAATAATGCAATCTGTCCTGAAAGCCCTGATGAGGTTTGCCTGCCTTACACTAACTATTCAGGCGAGAAGATGACAGAGAGAGGCCTTCTGCTGTATGAGAGGAGAAATGATGGGTATTTCTATTTCAAAAACAAGTATAAAATAATCGGAAATCCAAATGAATTGTTCAGAGTGCAGGAACAGCATAGAAAATATTGATATGTCAGAAATTGCCATATGCGCATAGGGCTTTAGCCCGCAGCAAACAGGCGATTTCTGAGCATGCTCAAAAACTGCACGCTGCAGGTACAAAGAAACGCATTTCTAGTAACCCTCTGGGTCTTTAGCCCGCAGTTTTTGACAAAATATTTAAATAACGCTCTTATCTTCTAAGCAAAAGAGTTCTGGTAGATTTAGTTTATAGATTATTGTCATGTAGGGGGGAAGTTGTGAAAAGGTTCAAATATCTGGGTATCTGGATAGTTGCTGTATTCATATTAGGATTTTTCTGCAGCGAAATCTATTCAGGCTTTGCTTCTCTGAGGGCTGAACAGCCTTTTTCGCTGTCTGCAGATGAGATAAAGTCGCCAGGAGACTGGATTTCTGAAAAGGATGTAATTATTAAAGGAAGCTATGTCATAATAAAGGCAAAGAATGCTACATGGGCAAAGTTTGCTGACACAAATTCAATGGATCCTGTGCTGGATGCAAATGCAAATTCAATTGAAATCAAGCCAAAATCAGCTGAGCAGCTGCATATAGGAGATATAATATCCTACAGGTCAAATTTCATAAACGGCTATGTTGTGCACAGGATTGTTGATATAAAACAGGATGAAAAAGGCATCTACTTTGCCACAAAAGGAGACAACAGCTGGAGCATTGACCCTCAGAAAGTGAGGTTTTCTGACATCAAGGGAGTTGTTATAGGTGTGCTGTACTGAATTGGGATTTCTCTTCCTGTCGTATCCTGTAATTATTTCCCTTCGATACCTTTAATTCATTTTTCATTTATTAAACCTCCGCTTTCATCTTCCTGATGAAAGCTTGGTGAGGAG
>JAGVIO010000068.1 GCA_020056025.1 archaeon | reverse complement strand
CATATTCTTTCCTGCTTTGCAGTTGTCAAGCTCGCATGCATCTTCTGATTTATAGCTGAAGCACGTCATGTTCTGATTGCATGAAAAGCATGAATCAACAATCGTCTTTGAATAGTCAAAATAGCAGTAATTCTCGTCCCTAAATCCATTGCATGTGTCTTTATTGTAATACAGGCCAAATGGTGTTGCAGCCTGGCTTACTGGATTGCATATTCCCTGGTCTTTGCATATTGTTTTTGACTGATAATCAGGCCCTGCGCAAAAGAATGTCTTGCCAAGAGAAGAGCAATTCACAGGATTGACTCTTGGGATATAAGCTGCATCAACCATCTTGTTCTGTGTATTGCATGTCTTTCTCAAGCTGTTTCCCAAGCAGAACTCAGTAAACTCTGTTCCTGAAACTAATTTCCCTTCGCACTCCTTGTCGCCTGTTGTAATCTCTGAAGAATATGTAGCAGAGCTGTTCCTGATAACATTGTCAGCATAGACAGCCATTATTGCGTATTTGTATTTTGTCGACCATGAAACATTGCTGTCCTTGTAAGCAGTAGGCTTGTTCGGAGGCTCATTTGAAAAATATAAGTATTTCACTGTTTTCATTGCAGCATTTGCATCAGACCTTAAGATATAATACCCAATTATATTGTTGCATGATTCTGGCTGCTGCCATGTAAGCTGGATTGCCTTTTCTCCAAGTATGTGTACAGTATTAAGGAAAGGGATAGGCTTTGCAGTAGGATATGCGCATGTTAACCCTGTTTCAGTCAGTGCAAAATTAAGCACACTCGCATTGTTCTGCTGCGTCAGTTGCACAACAGAAGTGCTGCTTGTCTCATAGCCAAGTGCAGACGCGCTTACAGAATACGTCTGAGGGATATCTCTTATTGCAGAATACTGTCCATTGAGGTTTGTTGTCGCAGCAGGCCCTGGGTTTATTGAAACCATCGCATTGGCAACAGGCGTTGTTCTGTCAGATTTTGTGACTTTTCCAGATATTGTTCCCTGCAGAGCAGACTCTAGCTGGAAATCAAGAGTAATCACTTCGCCTGCTCTCGAGATAGTTATGCTTTTTGTAGCTGTCTTATAATTTGTCTTGGAAGCTTGCACAGAGCTTGTGCTTATATCAACTGTAAGAGAATAAGATCCGTTCTGGTCAGTCTGAACAACTCTTCCCCTGTCTGTTGTGATTGTAGCAAGGCTTAAAGGAACTCCAAGCCTGTCCTGAACAACACCTTTTATTGTCGCATTGAGCATAGTTGGCTTATTGAGTATTGCATATTCCCTGCATTGTGCAAGGCTTATTGTGCTGTCAAAGCTGTGGAAAACATAATTGACAAGCTTGTCGCACATATATTCGCATTCATAAAGATTTATTTCATGATCCAGATATGGAAGCATAAAATTTGTAGAATTCTTGCACAGGCAGCATCCTGTCTTGCATTCGTCTACATTGTCACAAAGCCCTGGCTTGAAATAAGAGGTATTTGCGCAGTCTGCTCTTGAATTAACCTGCTGGCCTTGGAAATTCTGTGGAATTCCATTCACATCAGGATTTCCAGTTACGCATCCTTCATAACAGCATCCGGGAACATTGTCCTGGGAATAAACAGGCAAAGCAAAAATTGCAAATGTCGCTATAAGGCAGGCTGTTAAAACTAATGCAAATGTTAATCCTATTGCCACACCTCTTTTTATGCTCATGCTTTTTTGTCACCTTTCTTTGTTCTCAGCTTCAGCATCTCAAGGATTACCTCTTCATAGCTCTGCCTTGGATGTATCTTAAGCTCATTGAGAGCATTGGCAGTATCTTTAGAAAGCTTTATTGTTGTTATCTCTTTTTTCTGCTTGTTGTTCATGGTATACCAAAGTATAATTAGTTATATTCTAATATACTTAAAGATAAATAAGTATAATTAGGTATACCGAAGAAGAGCCGATATTTAAATCTTATGCTTTAAAAGATTCAGCAAGGAGTCCAGCGAGCAACTTCGCATCTGCAGTTGTTTGCAGTATTGCATCTCATAATTGGGTTGCTTACTCCGCCAGCATTATTCGTGCAGTTTATCGGAGCAGGCGCACGGGAACTGCAGTCAGCATCATTTTCGCACTGGGCACTGCATGATTTAGAGCATCTCATCTCATAAGGCATTTTGCATTCTCCAAATCCATTGCATGTTCCTTTTGCAAGATAAGGCCCGTTTGCTCCGTAACCTGCCCTGATATCATTGGTAGAGCATTTCAAGGCTTCATTGCATGCTCCGTTATACCTTGAGTCAGAAGGATACAATTGTCTCTCAAATGTTGTTCCGGAATATTTCACACATGCTGGATTAGTCTGGCTTATGCTGCCAATATCGCACAAGCCTCCTGCTAAGATTGGCGGGCCAGAGCATGTTTCATCTTCTCCTGCTGGCTTGTTTGGGCAAGATATGCTTAGGTAATAATCATCAACAACAGGCCCTGAGCAGATATTTCCTCTTTTTCCGCATTTTTGAATGAATATTCGGAGATAGATATCATTTGCATCCCCATCCTGCCTTATAGAAGGCGTTACATCAACTGAATAAGCAGGCTTTATTTTCGGAGGCAATGCAGGCATTTCAGGATTGTATTCTCCGACAGCAATGTCAGCAGGAGTATATTCAGTATTTGGCATTGGCCTGCATGTGAACTGTGTTACAGAATTGCATGCAGCAGAGATTCCTTTGAGCTTGCCATCGTCTGTGCAGCAGCTGTGCTCTGCGCTGAAAGGGTCTGTATTCTCATTGTTGTAAGGATAGACAGAATTAGTGCTGTTCTTATGTGGCAGGCATTGCTTGATTATAAGCTGCGGATCAAAACTGCTGCTCTGGTTTATTATTCCGGTAACTTGCCCGGAAAACATAAGATCCATTGAAGGAAATGTTCTCAGCTTGTTTCCAGAATACATATCAAGTATATTTGGGGCAATTGCGCTGCATGAGATTCCAAATGGAAGCATTATGCATTTCTCAATCTCTCCAAACTTTCCTTTTGTCTCGAACAATAATTCATTGTTCCATGAGCTGTCAATCAATTTCAGGTCATAAAAGCTGTTTGGCTCAATTAATTCAGTTGTTTGCGAAATATTCAGGATATAAGGGTCTTCCATTGAAACCCAGTTCCCATGCACATCTGAATAAATATTATAGCCAGCTGACCTTACATTAAATATAAGCTCAACCAATACTCTTACAATCTGGAAATCAGCTAATCTCAAGTCAGAAGCAGTGACAGTCAGATTATGATATCCAGCATCCTCATGTCTTGTCATAATCATTGAATCCTTTTTTGTCTGCAAAAACAAATTGGAATTTTCCCATTTGTTCTGTGCATTTGGCAGCTCTAATTTCACAGAAGCTCTTGCAGCATCATCCCAAACCTCATCATAATTTTCTGCTTTCCATTCGTTATATGAATAATGCACAATATCTTCATCAGGGTCTCTTGCAGCCGGCTTTATCTCAATTCCTTTGCCTTCGAGCACAGCAGCATCTATCTCATTTGAATTATGCTCATTTGAAATAAAATCAAGCACAGGATTCCTGTTGTTCCTTGCAAACTGGAAAATAAAATTCTCATCATTTATCCTTGAAGCAGAGTCATTCAGCACAATGATGTCTGTATCAGGAGAAACCTTGTATATTCTCAGCTCAGCATTATCTTTTATAAGATTGAACTTCAGCTCCTTGTCCTCAAAAATCCCATTCAAAGTGTCATTGATTATGATATATTCAAGGAAATAATTTTCCTTTGTGATAATGTCATTAACAGCGTCATATATCTTCCTGAACCTCACATTGGCTTCTGCATTGAACTTTAGCAGCTGTGTGATTGGCGGAATGCCTCTTGCAGAGAATTGTATAGGATAATCCATATCAACAGTAACTGAATTCTCCTCGAAATTCACATTTGATTTTGGCTGTTCTTCCTGAATATCATATCCCCTAAGCTCAGGCATCCCTCTAAGATATGAAAAATTAGTGCATTCAAAAACATGTATATTTATGTAATTCTCAATCTGCGATTGTATGGAATATTTTGTTGCTGTCTTATACAGGCTGGGAAGCCTTGTTATTCCATAGCTATAGCTCCTCAATTCTGGAAAAATAGTTATGTTATAGACAAATCTGCAATATGCAGGAGCATTGTCGGCAGTATAGCAAGGATTAGATGGTGGTAGTCTTTCAGACGAATCAATCAATACAGCAGCCTTTTTGTCATTATAATCAGAAAACGCAACATCAAAATCAACAATGCTTCCTGGCTGGTCTTTGTAGATATAGCCTCCTTGCAAGCCTATCAATTTAAGCCCATTCTCAAGTGTATTTTGCAGGCATATTGAAGTATAATAGCTTACTGATCTTGACTGCAGGATATCAGCAGCTAATTTCTCTATCTTTGCTTCTGAATTTAATTTTGTCTGCAGGCCGGCAAGATAATAGATTAATCCAAAAATAATCAAGATAACTATTCCGATGATTATGAACATGCTTATTTGCGATTTTCTGTGCATCTTAGCCTAACCTTAATTTAGAACTAAAGTCCTGCCATATCCCAACAACCTCTGGCTGATAAGAGATTACCTGCTGCTTTTCGTCTGTTTTGTTGCAGTAAGTATATCCCAATCCGTACTGCTGGTGTTTTTTTGCATATATATCAGCAGACTTACAGATATCTTCTGCAAAATTCTCATATTCCAGTGAAAGGATCTTCATACCTTCTTCAGGCTCTTCTGCAAGACCCCTTGCAGCAAGGCTTCCTGAT
>JAGVIO010000136.1 GCA_020056025.1 archaeon | reverse complement strand
TTTAGGTGATATTTATGGCAGAACAGAACGGAATTTACAAATGCAATGTATGCGGAAATATTGTTTCAGTCCTTGATGCGCATGCAGGCACATTGGTCTGCTGCGGACAGCCTATGCAATTATTGACGCCAAAGACTTCTAAAGACGAAGGCAGGGAAAAGCATGTTCCGGTAATCGAGATAAAAGGAAAAAAAGTTACAGTAAAGGTAGGCTCTGTCCCTCATCCTATGCTTGACAGCCATTACATAATGCTAGTCCAATTAGTCAAAGGCAATGAGATTGTCAATGGAAAAAGGTTAAAGCCAGGAGACAAGCCAGAAGCTGTGTTCACAGTTGAGGATACTGCTGGAATAAAGGCAAGAGATCTGTGCAATATCCATGGCTTGTGGATAAGCGATTAGAGAATCAATCAAAATGCCAAACGTAAAGATATATGCGCTTTCTACCTGCCCTTTCTGCAGGAAAACAAAGGAATTTCTGAATAAAAACAAAATCCAGTTTGAAGAAATAGATATTTCAGTGAAAGAAAATGCCCAGGAGATGATCAAGAAATCAGGACAGATGGGAACTCCTGTATTAAATATTGACGGAAAGATAATTGTAGGATATGATCTGCCGAAGATAAAGAAGGCGCTGGATATAAAACAAAGTTAAAATAAAGCAGAGTTAAAAGAGGAACTAAAATGACAAATACATTGATAATCTACGCTCACCCCGAAACAAAAGGCCACTGCTCTGCAATATTGGAAGAAGTAACAGCAAACCTGAAGCAAAAATCAGCTGATTTTGAAGTGATTGACCTCTACAAAATCAAATATGATCCTATTCTTCACGAAGAAGAGTTATACACATCTGAAAATCATAATGTAAGCAAGGAAAACAAAATATTCCAGGAAAAAATCTCTGCAGCAGAGCATCTTATCTTTATCTATCCTGTCTGGTGGGCTGACATGCCTGCGATATTGAAGGGCTTTTTTGACAGAATATTGACATCTGGCTTTGCATACAAATATGTAAATGGAATGCCAAAAGGATTATTGAATGGCAAGACAGCAACTGCTTTCATCACATCAGGAGCTCCTGCATTTGTCATAAAATTCTTTTTAGGCAACAGGCCTGCAAAGATAATCAGGCAGGACATAATGAAATTCTGCGGAATAAAGGCAAAAGTTGTCCAGATAGGCAGATGCACAAAGCTGGATGACAAAAAGGCAGCAGAGATAAGGAATATTGTCAGGAAAATCCTGGATTGAATGTGTTGATTCTATATTTTCCAAGCCAATCAAATTTAAAAATATAGTATTTCATCAGACTGCTGATGAAAACAGACCCAGTCAGCCGCGCAGAAGAGCTTCGCAGGAATCTTGTTATAAAAGAGCATCTTCTTGCAGTTGATTTCTCAGGCACATTGCAGGGTAAGGACACTTCGAAAGTGATTGAGCTGATGCCTAATCTTAGGGACGGAAAGCTGCTTTACAGGACAAAGATAAATATAAAAGAGATTGACCCTTTTGCCTCAAAGGAATATGGAGTTGAATTCTTTGATACACGCACAAAGACAGACGCAGAGATTGAAGAAAAGGTAAAATCTGCTGATTTTGACTTTCCATTGTGGTTCAAGCACAGCAAAGGATTCAGGATGCAGGATATACTTGACTATAACTCTCCTTTTATTGTCCAGGTTGCAGGCTGCAATTTCCATGACGGCACTGAATCAGGCGGCTGCTGGTATTGTTTTGTTGATGACATAAGCAATGACGGGCTTGCTAGCAAAGGAAAATCATATGTTTCAGCTCAGGAAGTTTTGGAAAGCATGGTGTCTGCCCAGTCCAAGCTCAGGCGCAATTACGAACAAAAAAACTTTACATACAACATGAAAGTGCTGCGCATATCAGGAGGAGAGCCTACTATTGCCCTTGACTGGATATTGAATCTATTTAGAGAGGCAGACGGAAAAAGGCTAGGCATTGTAGGCCAGTTTGACACAAACCTTTCAACAGGCCATGTTCTTGAAAATTTCAAGAGAAGAGGCATATTTGACAAGAGGATCCTTGAGCAGCTTGCTGAATATCCTGTAAAAGTGCTTGCTGCTGTCAAAGGCACTGATGATGACAATCTTCAGTCAAATGTCCAGGCTTCTGCAACAATCAGTAGCCAGAAGGATTCATTGATTCAGCTGGTCAAAGCAGGATTGGATATTTATCCGCAGATGTATAATCCAAACCCAAAAACCTTGGATTCATTCCTTGCAGAAATGGACAAGGCTGTAGAGAATTTTTCACTGAGAGCCCACATAGGCCCTATTAAACTTTATGGCCCGATGGTCAAGAGGCTTGGGCTGGAAGCAAAGGCAAAAGGAATTGATGCTGAGAAATTCATAGACTCAAAGATGGCTGAATGGAAAAGCAATTATGCAAGAGCATGTGAGATACTCAACAACTATCTTGAAGAAAGATATAAGATAGGTTATAAGAAAACAACAAGAGCAGATGTCAGATTGTCTGTTTTGAATTCTTGATAGAAGTGGAAATAACAAATAAGTCTAATTCACAACAATAACAATCTCTCCTCTTGGAGCAGATTTGGAAACTTTCTCATAAACCTCAGAGACAGTCCCTCTTATGAACTCTTCAAATTTCTTTGTAAGCTCTCTTGCAAGGACTATGTTCCTTTCAGGAATTATCTCTTTCATCACAGAAAGAGTCTTTACAATCCTGTGCGGGCTTTCATAGAAAACATAAGTGAATCCCTGCATGTTCTTGATATTGACAAGAATTTCAACCAATTTCTTCTCTTTCTTCGGCAAAAATCCGAAAAATCCGAATCTGTCAGACGGCAGGCCAGAGCAGGATACAGCTGCAACAGCAGCGCATGCTCCTGGTATAGGAATAACTTGTATGCCTTCTTTCACAGCTTCTCTTACAATGAAAAACCCAGGATCTGAGATTCCAGGTGTTCCTGCATCAGAAACAAGAGCAACTTTAGCTCCTGTCTTCATAAGCGAAACAGCATAAGAAGTTCTTTGATGGCAGTTGAAATCATTGTAAGACAGAATCTTCTTCTGAGGAATGCTGTATTCTTTAAGCAGGATTATTGTCCTTCTGGTGTCTTCTGCCAAAATCAGGTCAACTTCCTTAAGAGTGTCAATTGCCCTAAGGGTTATATCCCTAAGATTTCCAATCGGTGTTGAGACAATGTAAAGCATAAATAAAAAAACATAAAAGAACTATAAAAAACTATCTCATTTGATATTTATTTTATATCTTTGAATGCATCAAGAGTGTACAAATAACCTTTTACATCCTGTCCAAGATATTTTTTGATTGGCCCGCATTGCTTTTCAAGCTCAGGCCTGCTCAAGTCAACTTCAATCCTCTTTGGCAATGGCTTAAAGCTATTTTCGCCTGACCTGTAGCTGTTCAGCTTGACAACAGGCTTGCACGGATTTTGCGGGTTGATTCTCAGAATTTTTCCGCAAAAGCCTCTTTCTGTCTCAATCTCTGCAGATACCATAAAAGGAGTGAATGCCTCAAAAAACTTCTTTGCATGATGAAGATCTGCTTCACCATTAGATACATTAATAGAGAGTATTTCATACAGTGCAGCAACAGGCATGACCTTTAGCCTGTAAGGCCGCCTGTCTGATGCCATTGCGCTGTAAATATTTACAAGCCTCAATGCTTTTATGAATGTCTCCTGCTCATCATATTCAGGATTTCCTTTTTTCAGATGATGGCCTTCGATTATCTGTTTTACCATTGAACCGATATTCTCATTTTTGAGCGCAAGCATAGCCAGCTTGACATGCCTGTCTACCAATGTCTTTTCACAGTCAGTAAGCCTGTTAATGTTAGAATTCGCAATATCGGCTATTTCTTTGTGCAGCATTCCGCAGTCATGCAGCAATGCTCCTTCTGCCACTTCCTTTACTATCCTTTTTTCAGGATATGCTATCCTGGAAAGCAGATCCAACAATTCCTTGTTTCTCTGTGTGTATATTTCACCCATCATATGATTGCAGAGCTGCACAGAATTGAACATCATTGCAGCGCCTCTTTCCAGCATATGGCTTTCTTTTTCTGCAATATGATTAAGATGTGAAGGAGCATAAGGGTCTTCTTTGCATAATTCCCTGAGCTTCACCCCAATATCTCCAGCTACATCCAGATATGCTTCGATGCTAGGGGGTCTTTTTCCAGCAGCAGGCTTCATTGCTTTTGATATTACCTCAGAGCACCGCTTGCTGCTGTCCAAAGGCAGCTCAGAAAGCCTTCCCAATACATTAAGCCTTTCAGAAAGCACTTCAAATATGCGCTTTTCAGATTCTATGACCATATCTTTTATCTTTTCTGCTTCAAGAAGTATATGGCCTGAGAGTGTGTCGCTGTCACTATCGTCAATAAGCGCAACATTGAATCTCTTAGAAAGCTCATTATAAACATGTCTTTGGATATTACAGCCGGCTGTGACAACTGGAATGTTTCCTCTAGATATAGTATGCGAGCATTTAGGATAAGGCTTACTGCCTTTCTCAGCTTCTTCAATCATTGACTTCAGTGTGTCCAAAGATACTATTAAGGTCATTGCAGAATGTGCTAAGCAAAAGAGTATATAAATCTTTCTATAATGACTACTAATAAGTAATTACTCTACTATTTATTTTTTTCTTTTCCTGCCTCTTCGTCCTCAAACAGCATATCGATATTGAGCAGACTTTTCAGATGCTCCCTCAATCCTGTTCCTTTTTTAGAATTCTTATGCATCTCGCCTGCAAATGCATCTATGTCCTGGAAAAATCCTTTTTCAAGCTCCTGCTGCTCCTGCTCTTTCTGCCTGAACTTTGCGATGTCCTGCACTTTTTTTGTTATGACTTTGTTTATGTCAGCAGAATATTCCTGCAATAACACAGACACCTGCTGGTCATTGAGATAAGCAGGATAGATGACATAATCAGCTCCGCCATTATACAGCTCAAGAGACTCTTTGACATTTTTGGCAGTGACAATCATCGTGACTTTGGGATAATCTTTCTTAAGCTGATTTATGATAAGAAGATTTCCAGACACATCATTCATATTTGAAACAACAAGCTCAGGGCTCATGAAATGAGTGTGCTCAAAAAAATCCTGGGAATATATAGAGCTGAACAGATAAGGTATATCCTTCTTTTCCAGCAGTTCAATATGATAAGGATCATTCTCGACAACAACGATCTTTTTGTTAAGCTTCATAAGACTGTCCATCAGCTCGTCACCAAACTCAGAATAGCCGAAGAATATGAACTGAGCATCAATCGTCTTTGTCTCGTCTTTTGCAGCAGAATATTTTGTTGCAAACCACCTGTCAACGGGCTTTATGTATTTTTCAAGGCAATTGAAAATCTTCCTATCATTCTTGATGATATACGACGAGAAAATCATTGTCAGTATGACCATCTCAATGACAATTGTGCTGATAGACGGGCTTATAAGGCCTGATGCAGCGCTTCCCACTGCAATGATGATGCTGAACTCGCTTATCTGCGAGAGGTAAAGGCCGCTCGTGAATGATGTCTTTAAATCATATCCTCTCATCCTTAAGGTGATGTAAAAAACAATCGGCCTGATGAAAAAATTTGCAATCAGGAAAGACAACAGCAGGAAAAGCCATGAGATATTGCCTGTAAGCTGCATCTGGAATCCCAATCCAACAAAGAAAAGCATGTTGAAGAAATTTACAAGCGGCTTTAGCCTGCCATAAACCTCTGTCTTGTAGATTGTGTTTGCAAGCACAATTCCCCCTAAAAAAGCGCCTATTGTCGCAGAGTATCCTAGCGATTCTGCAATAAGCGCAAAGATAAAGCCGATTGAAAGGCTGAAGATGAACAACAGCTCAGGATACCTACTTGACAATTTCAGCAGATAGTTCAGGATATATTTTGAAGAGATATATGCAATTACAATCAGCAAAATGCCTGACAACGGAGCAATTGCAATCTTTGCTATTGATTTTTCCTGCACAACGCTCAGTATTGTTATTGCCAATACTGCAATCACGTCCTGCAGTATGAGTGTTGAAAGTATGATTCTGCCCTGCAATGTTCCTGTCTCCTTTTTGTCTTCAAGCCATTTCGCGACAAATAAGGTAGATGAAAACATCATTGCAATCGCAATATGCACTCTTTCCATCCATGTGAAAGGCAGAAATGCGCTGATGCCAAGGCCTAATCCGAAAAACAGGACAGACTGATAGATTGTTGCAATAAAAACATCTTTTCCCAGATGCTTTAGGCTCTTCAGGTCAAACTCAATTCCCATCAGGAACAGCAGGAACATTATTCCGATTTCGCTGAAGAATACAAGGAACTGATCAAGCTCTCCTGTGAATATATGCGCAAACATCAGCCCAGAAAGGACATATCCAATTATTATAGGCTGCTTCAGCAGCTTGACTGCAAAGGCGATTGCGACAATGATTATGAACAAAATTCCGAATTGCTGCAGCAGTTCCATGGCATTTTCCAGACCCTCCTTATATAAAAATATATTGATAGGCTGGGCTCTGTCCTAAATCTCAATTTTAGAAAAATATAATAAGGTCCTATGAGTCGTAAGACTCATAGGGAGGCAAGAAGG
>JAGVIO010000019.1 GCA_020056025.1 archaeon | reverse complement strand
TTATATCCTGCAGCCTGCTGTTCAGCGAATCGCCTATGAATGTAAATATCTGGTAATTGTTTATGTAAGCAGAGATTGTCTTTCTTCTGACTGTGTTCAATTCCTGGCCATCAATATTGATGTTTATCTCTTTAGGAGCATCTTCTGTTTCTTGCCTGCTGTCTGCTGTCACAACAAGCTTATTCTTGTCTTCATTGATATAAACAAGATGGCCTTTCTTGAGCTTATTTTTTTCTATCCATTCTTTTGGCAGTGAAACAGTGTGAGAAGCAGCTCCTGATTTGACTAGTTTTCTTATATGCATCATAATCACCTTCTTTTTTTTGTCTTTTTTGTTTTAATATACTTTATTATATTCTCTTTTTTGTTTTCTTTATAAATGAACAGTATATACAAAACGTTCTTGACATACTATATGTACGTAAAGTCTATATAAATTTTATGATATAATATATAGCTATGAGACCAAACTATCGAATTTGAGCTTGATCTCAGCAATCTGTTTCCAGCAAATGGATTGCAAAGACCTGCACAAAGGCACGCGCAGTTGCAGGCAAATGACGAGATAGGTTGAGCGCAACCACCAAAAAAGCCTAAAACCATATCTCAATATCAACATGTGACAGAAAATAAGAACAAGCAAACACAAAAAATAAACAAGAACAACAAAACAACAAACAAAAGCAAACAAAAAACAAAATGAAACAAAAAACAGCATTCGGGAACCTTGGAAGAAGAACAGCTGAAAGAGAGCTGGATTCAGGCAGGCCAACAGATATGGGCAGATATCTTATTCCTGATTCAAGAGTTCCTTCATATTTGCCTGAATCTCATTCATATTCACCAGAATCTAACAGAACTTCATTTCAACCAATTGGCGTTTCACCAGCAGACCAAAAACTGGAAGAAATGTCCCAGGATGTTGGCGAAACTCTGGAGACATCTTACTTTGAGCAGCATATTCTTGACCAGCAGAAGATTGAAGCTCTTGAAAAAAGAGTCAAAGAGATTGAGCTTCAGAAAATGCAGTCGGATTATGATGCAACTCACGACGGGCTGACAGGGCTTCTGAACAAAACAATGTTTGACAATAATCTTAATACTACACTAAATAACCAAAGGAGGCGAGATTATGGATCAAATAGAGCACCAGACAGAATTAGCAGGGATGTAAAATCTTTTTCAATCCTATATATTGACATTGACCATTTCAAAAATATGAATGACACTAATGGGCATCCAGCAGGTGACAGGGTATTGTCAGCTGTTGCAAAGACCCTGCAAAAGCATTCTAGGAACGGACAGAATCATTCCTACAGGATCGGCGGAGAGGAAATGGCAGTGCTAATCCAGGATTCAGACCTTTTTGACGCAGCAACTGCAGCAGAAAGGCTGAGAAGGGCTGTTTACGACGAGACTTCAAGACAAGGCCTTGGCGTGACAGTCAGCATCGGAATAGCAAATTACAATTCGCATTCCGTACAGACATCAAAAGACATGATAAACAAAGCAGACTCTGCTTTGTATGCTGCAAAGAACCTTGGCAGAAACAGGATTGCAGCATATACTAACGAACAAGAGGATAAGGAAAATGTAAAAAAATTATTTTCAAGATACGAAGCTATCTACAAATCAAGGATTATCACAGGAACTTAATGCTTATCAATTGGAGGCGGTTCAAATATCTGAAGAATAGGGAGGAACCCTAGAAGTCCGTAATTCACATAATCGCAAGAGGGCTGCGTCATGCAGCCTGAACTTGCCTTTATTGTTTTTATGGAGCTTTGTTGCCCTTATTATTCAGTTCTGCTTTTATCCATACTGCTCTGATTCTGACATTATCAACTCTTCAGAACAATAATAATAATCGCACCCCTTTAATTTTAGCAAGATTAACTATTCTACAACAGATTTTAAGAAATATTCTTTGCCTATGACTACCAATCTTTGCGATGGCTCAAGGATCGAGGCCATAGCTGGCTCTTTAACTCTTAAAGCTTCTTTGAATCCAGATTCATTTAATATTAAGGGGTTTATCTCTTTTCCCAATAAATTTGATAACTGAGAGCATTTTCTTAAGATTTCC
>JAGVIO010000238.1 GCA_020056025.1 archaeon | reverse complement strand
TTTTAAAACACTTAGAACATATGAATTTTTTGCGACCTTTCAACTGCGGGTTTCGCTTGTTAGCTCAACCCGCGAGTATTCCCGGTCGCACGAATAATAAATTATTTAAATAAAAATTTTGATTACAAGATTTATGACAACAATCCTAGGCATAAAGACAAATTCAGGAGAAGAAGGAATTGTTTTGGCTGCTGATACGCAGCTGACCACATTTGAAGGAGAGCAGCAGACTGAAAAAAGCACAATCTCTAAACTTAAAACCGGTGCGGATTATGCCCTGGCATTTGTGACTGGCCAGTATGATGATGAAATCCTTGACAGATTCTTCAAATATCTAAGAGGAACAGTGGATTTTGAGCAGTTGCATCTTAAAATGAGGTTAAAAAAAGAGGCAGGCGAATCAAGCAGCATATTTTATCTTTTGCAGCAAGCATGGTCAAAAAAGATTAATGAAAAGATAAATGAATTGTCTACCGGCAAGACAGAGCTAAACTCTGAATTTGAAAAAATTATTGCAAATTTCAAAGATTTTCAGCCGAAAAATGAGCTTGATGAATTTTTTCATGCTCTTTTCAGCAAGATCATAGACCGAAAAACACCGATCAGGGAAGCTATACAGACAGGATACCTGGGAGAATTGGACTTGATTAACAGATATTTGACAAAAAGGGCTAATGAAAAAGAGGATGCAACAGAGGCTACTGAACTGATATTGGCTTCGAGCAATCCCCTGAAACTTTATTATATAGACGGTTATGGGAACCTGATAGAGTCCATGACCTCAAAACCAGAATATGTCTGCCTTGGAAGCGGCAAAAGCATAGTACAGAATTATTTTGATGAAAATGGGTATAAGGAAGATAAATTCTTAAAAGAGATTAGCGAAGAAGATGTGGATGTCACAGAACTTACACTGCCTGCAGCAATAAGACTTGCACTTGGCTCTCTGAAAAAAGCATCAAGAGATGCAAATACAAGCGGAATTGAGCTTGTTGTTGTCAGAGAAACAAAAATTGTTCCGTATGGCGAGCTGATCAAAAGAAAAATTGAAGATGCAGAGATACAGGCTTACAAAGAGATCATAGCTAAAAACAACCCTGAAACAAAAGAGCCGCCTAAATCTTCTCCAGCCTGAAATCAAACTCGAAATTCTTTATCTTGTCAGATGAAGTATGGCTATATTTTGCAGCAGGCTCTGAATCAGCTATCTCTAAATTATCTGCTCCGCATTTCTGCTTTATCTGAGCATCCCACTGCTTAAGCATAGAAGCCATCTCTGCATTTGATTTTATGAAAAGATTTATTTTATCTGACTTTTGCAAACCTGCTTTTTTTCTCAGCTCCTGCACTCTTCGCATTGCTTCTCTTGCATAGCCTTCTGACTCAAGCTCCTTGTCCATCTCTGAATTAAGATAGACATTTCCTGCCCTGAATTCTGCTTCAACCCAAGGCTTTGGGACTTCTCTCACAACAATCAGATGGTCTTTTAATATTTCGAGATTTTCATTGTCAATCTTCACCATATACTTTCCGTCTTTCTCAATATGCTTTATTATCTTCTCGGGGCTCTGTGTTGCAAGATGCGCAATTATCTTTGCTGTCTTTGCACCGAACAGAGGGCCTAATTTTGAAAAATCAGCTTTTACAATCTCTTTCACGTTTGCGAAATTGGCTTCTACTTTTATCTTCTTGATATTCATCTGCCTTTCAATAAGCTCTTTCAGATTCACAACAGCAGATGCTGTCTTTTCATCTTTTGCTGTTATAACAGCTTCCCTGAGCGGCCATCTCTGGCTTAAGTGTGATTTTTCACGTGCAGAGGATATTGCCTGCATAACATTTCCTGCAATCTGAATATCTTCCTCAATCTTAGTGTCTATCTTTGACTCGTCAAAAGAAGGCCAATCTGAAAGATGTATGCTTGCTTCCTTGAGTTTGAACTGCTCTTTGAAATTAAGGAATATCCTGTCTGCAATAAAAGGGCAGATTGTTGAAAACATCTTTACTGTGTTAAGCAATGTATGATAGATGCAGTAGGCAACTTCTTCTTTTTCAGATTCATCTCCGACAGCTGCTTTGTCTCTTATCAATTGGATGTAATTCCTTGATAGGTCAAGATATAATTCCTCAATCAATCTTACTGTCTCGTCAAGCCTGTAAGCATCATAAAGCTCTGTCACTTTCTTTATTGTAGAATTCATCCTTGAAAGGATATATTTTTCTTCAAATCCTTCAAATCTGGCTTTCTTGAGCTTTGCTGGATTTATTTCAGCCTGCGAGCATAAATCTATCAGGAATTTGTGGATGTTCCATAAGATTATCAGATTTTTTGATTTAAGCGCAACTTCATCCCATGAGAATTTTATATTGTCTCCTGCATTGACTCTGCTGAGATAATATCTCATTGTGTCTGTGCCGTATTTGTCAATTATCTCGTAAGGAGAGATGATATTGCCAAGGCTCTTGCTCATCTTCACTCCTTCAATGTCTGTTATCATGCCTGTGCAATAGACGTTCCTGTAGCTCTGCGTTCCCATTGTGACAAATGAGCAGATGTTGAGCATAGAGAACCATAATCTTACCTGCTCTTTTGCTTCCAGGATAAAATCAGCTGGATAATATCTCTCAAACAGATCTGTTCTCTGAGGATAATCAAGGCAATTCCATGATACTGTTCCTGCATCAAGCCAGACATCTAAGACATCAGGGATTCTCCTGTATGTTTTTCCGTCTTTTTCTATTATGATGTCATCAATCCATGGCTTGTGAAGATTCTTTGGGATTTTTCCTGCAAGTTTTTTCAGCTCTTCAGCAGAGCCTATCACAATATAATCCCCGTCATCATCAACATTCACCCAGATAGGAGCAGGTGTTCCCCAGAATCTTTGCTTTGTGATTGAATTATCTCTCAGATTCCTTGTCCAGAGATTATATGATTCTTTTGATTCATTAGGAATCCAATTTACTTCCTGATTTGCAGCAACCATGCTGTCTTTTAGGTCTTCTATCTTCAGGAACCACTGCTCTGTTGCCCTGAATATGACAGGCTGCTTGCATCTCCAGCAGTGAGCATAATCATGATCAACAGGTGTTTCTGCGATCAATGCTCCTGATTCTGCAAGAGCTTCGATGAACTTTTTATCGTCTTTCTTTGCAGCAAGGCCTGCAAACTTTCCCATGCTTTCAGGGAAGATTCCCTGCTCTGACAGATTGTTGAAAGGAGGGATATTGTATTTTCTTCCTACTTCAAAATCCTCTGGCCCGCAGCCAGGTGCAGAATGCACAAGTCCAGAGCCTGCTGTTGTGTCAACATATTCTTTTGACAGGATGATTGTGTGTGTCCTTGGATAATTCTCTTTCAGTTCTTTGAATTCTGGGATTATGTCTTCCCATGGATGAACATATTCAGCCTTGTCAAGTGTGTCTCCAAAAAATTCTTCAACAGCCTCATAGCCTGATTCTGTGAAGTTTGCGATGATAGGAGCTGCAAGCTGCTTTGCCATTATCCAGAATTCATTCCCTACTTTGCATTTTACATATTTGAGATTAGGATTCACCATTATTGCCATGTTGAATGCAATTGTCCACGGCGTTGTTGTCCAGACAATGAAATATTCATTCTGGCTGTTTTTTCTCCTGAATTTGAGGAAGATTGAATTCTCAGTTATGCTTTTGTATTCCTGCTCGTGCTTTGCAAGTGCAGTTTCACAGCTAGCGCACCATGACAGTGTCCTGAAGCCTTTGTACAGCCTTCCATTTTCATGGGCTTTTTTTATGAGCCACCATTGGCCTTCCATGAATTCGTTCTTTACAGGCATGTAAGCATTCTCATTGTCCATCCAGACGCCCATTCTCCATAAGTCTTTGCTCATTATATCTGCATTCTCTGTTGAGAATTTCATGCATTCATCTGCAAACTTCTTTAATCCGAATTTTTCAATGTCTTCTTTCTGGTTAAGGTTGTGCAGTGCCTGGACTTTTAATTCAGTTGGGAGGCCGTGCATATCATATCCTCCTCTGTCCCAGACATCAAAGCCCCTCATCCTCTTGTATCTGAGAACCATGTCTTTCATCCCAGAGTTCCATGCATGGCCCATGTGCAATCTTCCTGAAGTGTAAGGAGGGCCCTGAAGGAAATAGAATTTCTCATTTCCTTTGTTTTTCTTCTTTGATTTGGGATAGATCTTATTCTCTTCCCAGAATTTCAGTATTTCTGATTCTATTTCCAGTGCGTTGTAGTTTGGGAGCATGATATATGATTTGAGATTATGCTTATATATAAAATTATTGCTATGAAGATATAGTTGGGCTCTGGATATTTTTCAAATGGTTTTTCCGAAACTTTTATAAACCCCCTCTCTAAACTAAACGTATCTGCTTCTAAGAGTGATTAAAGAAGTAGTGTCAAGAGGAATTTACAATGGAAGAGAATAATGAGCCCCAGGAAATCCAGCAGCCAAATAAAGTAAAACAATTCATAAATGAATGCTGGAGAGTTTTGAAAGTTACAAAAAAGCCGACAAAAGAAGAATACAAGACAATAGTCAAGGCAGCTGGATTGGGAATACTTTTGATAGGCCTTATAGGATTTATCATACAGATGATAAGGCAATTGCTGATAGGAGGGAGTATCTGAAAATGGTGGAAGAACAAACAAAGCCAGTCATATTCGGCTTAAGGACAACTGCAAACAGGGAAGACCAGGTCATGGATTTCCTGACTGCAAATGCTGAAAAAAAGAAATTTGCAATATTTTCTGTTATAAGGGCGCACGGCATGAGAGGATATATTTTTGTAGAAGCTGCGACAAGAGAAGATGCAGAGCAGGCTGCATTCGGCATTCCGTATTCAAGAGGCATTCTTCCAAAGGATATAAACTATTCTGAGATAGAGCATATGCTCGAGCAGGTCAAGGTTGATGTTGACATAAGAAAGAATGACATTGTCGAGATCATCTCAGGGCCGTTCAAGAGAGAGCAGGCAAAGATCTCAAGGATTGACAAGACAAAAGAAGAGGTTGTTGTTGAACTGCTTGAAGCAGCTGTCCCTATCCCAATCACTGTAAAGATGGATGCTGTAAAGGTCATAAGGAGAGAATCAGATGATAATGAAGAAATCAAGGAAGAAGAGATTGTTCCTATAGCACATCTTGAAAGAAGGCCAATACATATGCCAGGCGCATCAAAGCCAAAAGAAGAAGTGAGTGATATTGACCTTGAAGAGCTTCCTGCTGAAAGAGATACTCCTAAAAAGCAGAAGAAATCCTTTGCAGAGCAGATGATTGAGCTTCAGAAAAAAGCAGGAGCAAAAGAAGAAAGTGAAGAAGCAAAAGAAGAGACAGGAGAAAAAGAGAAGAAAAAGGAAAAATCAGAAGAAGACGACACAGAGGAAGAAGCTGAAGAAACAAGTGAAGACAATAAAGAGAAGGAAAAAGAAGCAGGCGATGAATAAGAAAGCAAAATAAGAGTAATATTTATAAACAAACAGCAAAGATTCAAACTAAACGATTATTGATCAAAGATGGCAAAAGAAAAAATTGAAGCATTGATTGAAGGCGGAAAAGCAACAGCAGCACCGCCGCTTGGCCCTGCATTAGGCCCAAAAGGAGTCAACATAGGCCAGGTCATTTCTGAGATCAACAAAAAGACAGCTGTATTCAAGGGAATGCAAGTTCCTGTCAAGGTCATAATAGAAACTTCTACAAAAGCATTTGAGATTGAGGTAGGAACACCGCCTGCATCTGCATTATTGAAAAAAGAAGCAGGTGTGGAGAAAGGCTCTGGCAATCCCAAGATAGACAAGGTTGCTGATCTGATGATTGAGCAGATAATCAAGATTGCAAAGATGAAAGAAGGCAATCTGCTTGGCAAGACCCTCAAGCAGAAAGTCAAGGAGATCATAGGAACATGCACAAGCATGGGAATCCTTATTGAAGGAAAGACTCCTGCAGAAGCTGTAACAATGGTCAATGAAGGCGCATTTGATGCTGAGATAAAAGCAGAAAAGACAGAATTGACAGCAGAAGAGCTGAAGCACCTCGATGAAGAGAGGAAAAAGCTTGCAGAAGATATACTTAAGAGAAAAGCTCAGTATGAGGCAACTGCAAAATCCATTATCGAGCTGCTTAAGGACAAGCCAAAGGGAGAGATCAGAAGCAAGCTGAAAGAAGCTAAGATACCTATGGATATAATTGAAGCATTGTTGCCTTCTGAAGCTGCAGCAGCACCAGAAGCAGGAAAGCCAGGAGCAGCACCAGCAGCAAAAGAAGCTGGGAAGAAATAAGTTCTTTGATTGGTTTTTCTTGTTGTTTTTGTTTCTTATGAGTTCTAGTTATTGTATTATTTTTATTATCAGTTTATTTGTTTTAGAAATGCTTAAATAAAGGTAAGTTTACCATTGGATTATGCACAGAGATTTACCCCTAATCAATAAAGGAGCTGTTTTTTTCGAAGATAATAAAGTTTATGCTGCTTTAGCTAATTTTCCAATTGCCAGAGGCCATGTTGTAGTTGTATGGAAGAAAAAAGTTACTGACCTGCATTTGCTCAAGAAGAAAGACTACGAGCACTTAATGGATGTAGTCGACTATGTAAGAGATGCTATGCTCAAAACCCTGAATATAAAAAAAGTATATTTGGTTTACATGGATGAAGCAAGACATGTGCATTGGCATCTGATACCAAGGTATAATAAAAAGGGAGTGAGTGTCCTGGAAGAGAACCCAAAGAAGCTGAAAGATGTTTCTTTAGCAGCCAAATTCAAAAACAACCTTAAAGTAAGATGATCATCTACATAATCAGACACCCAGAAACAGAATTTAACAAAAATCAAAATAAATTAATTCAGCGTTCCGTAAACTAAATTTAAAACCCTTTCTGTAGCTTTTC
>JAGVIO010000196.1 GCA_020056025.1 archaeon | reverse complement strand
TCCTCGCTTTCGCATACTCCATTGCCGCAGATAGGTGCTGGACTTATAGAAGGCTGTGGTTGCTGTGTTGGTTCAGTGACAGGCTGCGGTTGCTGTGGTTGAGGTGTTGATTGCTCGCAATTAATGCTGATTTCATCATCCTGTCCATCAATTATTGTTTCAGCATAACCTCCGCATGTGCTTTTCCAAGTGAGCTTTTTTCCTTGCTCTCCTGAAACTTTAGCTATGCAGCTTCCTACGCCCCTGCAGGCAAAATTTTCACCATAGCACTGCTGTTCTGCGCCAGAATTAAGGAATACGCATTTAACCTGCTCGCTGATCAATGCTGCTGTTTGATTTTCCTCAGCAGAAGCGATTGCCATTGATGCTGCTAAAAAAACCACTAAGAAGAATATCCAAGCTGCCTCTTTTTTCATACAGCACATAATATATTTAAAGTTTATAAACCTTTTTGTTATTTTTAGTATAGAAAAAATAAAATAGCCCTGGGCAGATTCGAACTGCCGTCAAGGCCTTTCTTTGGCAATTTCTTGCCTCCAGAGGGCCCTATGATTGACCGCTACACTACAGGGCTGTGAATGTGATATTTGAATCTTGTTTTTGCTCAAGCTTTTCCTAAAAGCTTGCCTGGTTTCATAAATTGTCATTTGTTTTTAAATATTCCTATTTGGCAATTCTGGAAATGCAGAATCAGTGAAATACCCAGCCGCCTAAGTTTAGTTAAATTTATAAATTAACATCTGACTACAACAGTTATGGAAAAAGCAGTTTGGACTCCTAGTTTTTCTGAAAAGTTTGATTTTGCAGTTTATTTGGACAGCGGTTTTGCAAAAGAGATGATTCAATCAAAAGTTCCGTTTGAAAAGCAAAAAAGAATGAACAGACTGGCAGGTGAGGAATTGAAAAAGTTGGGAATCTATTGGTCAGATGCATACCTATTTCACAAAGATTCCTGTTTTGTCAGCCAGTTCGATATCGGCCAAAAAGGTATTTGGCTGGCAACAGACTGTAGCACTATCGAAAGATTGCTGAGAAGCGAAGAATCCTCTGGAACAATTAGATATGATTCGCACAATGTTGACGCTATAAGAGATGCTTATGCACTGATGAAACTGTTTGACAAATGGGTTGATTATTCAGATATTCTCAAAAGCAGTTAAACTTTCTCTGTGAAGAAAAACTCCGTCCAATCCAATACATTTATAAATATCTCTTTTATTTTCATCTTTATCGAGAGATAGGCCGGTCAAGGCTTGCCTATGCTGGAGACAGATATTCTTGTTTCCTGTTCGAGATTTGGAATAAAATTAAAGAAATAAAAGATATAAATCAAAATAAGGTGAAACAACATGGCAAGGATGTATTCAAGAAAGCACGGTAAATCCGGCTCAAAAAGGCCATTGAAGAAAACAATGCCTTCATGGATAAGGTATAATGACAAAGAAGCAGAGATGCTTATTGTAAAATTAGGAAAAGAAGGTAAATCTCCGTCTCAGATTGGAACTATATTGAGAGACACATACGGAGTTCCTTATGTAAAGGGCCTCATAGGAAAAAGGGTAAATCAGATCCTGACAGAGCACAAGCTTGCAGCAGAGATTCCGGAAGACCTGATGGCACTGATAAGGAAATCAGTCAAATTAAGAAAGCATCTTGAAAAGAACCGAAAGGACGAAACAGTCCACAGAGGGCTTACGCTTACTGAAAGCAAGATAAAAAGGCTAGTCAAATATTACAAGAGAATCGGCAGATTGCCTGAAACTTGGAAATTTGATCCGGAAAAAGTCAAGCTGTACGTCGAATAAGCGCAATGGAAAAGTACAAGCAGTTTGACACTGCCTTGGAAAAGGCAGCTTTTATTTTTAAGTCATGGGACAAGAGGCAGCCGATTAAGCTTGTCTCTCATCTTGATGCAGATGGCATTGCAGCCTCTGCAATCATGACTCATCTCTTGAATGCAGAGAACAGGAAATTCTCAATCTCTATACTCCAGCAGCTTTCAAGAGAGGATATAGTGGATCTGGCCAAAGAGAATTATAGATATATAATCTTCTCTGACCTTGGCTCTGGCCAGTTAAACGACATAGAAGAGCTGCTGAAAGAAAAGGAAATCCTCATTCTTGACCATCACGAGCTTGCAAAAAAAGAAACAACTGAAAATATTACTCAAGTCAATCCTCATATCTTTGGCATCGACGGCTCTAAAGAGATATCAGGAGCAGGTGTCTCATATCTTTTTGCTTCTCTGGTGAATGAAAAAAGCAAAGCTCTTGCGCATATTGCAGTCATCGGAGCAATAGGCGATATCCAGGGAGATTATGAATTCCTCCACTTAAACAAGAGGATCCTTGAAGCAGCAGTAAACAATGGCACTATAAAACAGAAAAAGACACTGAAGCTGTTCGGAATGCAGACAAGGCCTATCCATAAGGCAATAGAATACGCAAATGAGCTTGAGATTCCAGGCATAACAGGCTCTGAGTCAGGCGCAATACAGTTTCTGCAGGAATTGGGCATAAAGCTCAAGGACAGAAACGCATGGCGTACAATCTCAGACCTCGACGATGAAGAGATGAAAAAGCTGGCAACAGGCATTATCCTGAAAAGGTTTGGCCAGCTCAACCCAGAAGACATCTTTGGCGAAGTATATCTGCTTGAAAACGAAGAAAGCGGCCCTACAAAAGAAGCAAGAGAATTTGCTACACTATTAAACGCCTGTGGAAGAATGGAAAGAGCATCCTGCGGAATAGGAACATGCCTTGGGATTGAAAAAGACAGGAAGATGGCTCTGCAGACATTGGCAGATTACAAAAAAGAGCTCATAAATGCAATCAACTGGTATGAAGAAAACATCAAGTCAGATAGTATAATAAAAGGCAGCAATTATATCATCCTTAATGCAAAAGACAAGGTTTTCTCAAATATAATTGGAACTTTGGCTTCAATAATCTCAAAATCAGCTTCTTTCAAGAAAGATACATACATCCTCTCATTGGCAAGGACAAAGAAGAACAAGACAAAAGCAAGCCTCAGGAAGAGCAGAAGCAGCGAAGCAGACCCTGACCTTAATCTAAGGGCAATAGTCAAGGATATTGTTGAAAAGACAGGCACAGGCGAAGCAGGAGGCCACATGCAGGCAGCAGGAGCAATAATCCCGACTGAAAAAGAGCAGGAGTTTATAGACGCTGCTAAGGATGTGCTGGGAAAGATGC
>JAGVIO010000141.1 GCA_020056025.1 archaeon | reverse complement strand
TAGAATGAAAAACTTTAAATACCAATTAAGATAATTTAAACTAGATTATTACTCAAAAAAGCCGAAAGCAAAAATAAGGGCTTTTTTGAGTCTAAAGTCCGATTCGGACTTTTTTACTTCACAATAAATAAACAAGAGCGAGGGCGATTATAATGGCAGAAGAAGACCGGAAATTTTCAAAACAACTCATTGGAAAAACAATAGTTTCAAAGGCAGGAAAGCGCTTTGGAGAAGTTGGCGATATCATATTCGAGACCAGATCAGGAGAATTGATACATCTTGTATTGACTAATCCTACAATCTACATCCAGAAGCTGGAACTTGAGAAAGACAAAGAGGGTAATATACTGATTCCATTCTCAGCAGTTCTCGCAACAGGCGACTTTGTAGTTGTTTCTGAAGAAGATATCAGTTAAATATATAAGCTAGCTTTTTTATTTCTTTTCTATAATTCATAAGGTACAGCCATGGAAAGCACTATCTGGACAGAAAAATACAGGCCATCTGATTTTTCAGAAGTAAAAGGCCAGGAAGAGATAGTCAAAAGAGTGCATGCTTTTGTCAGGCAGGAGAACATGCCTCATCTTTTGTTCTCAGGCCCTGCTGGTGTTGGCAAGACTTCATTGTCATTGGTAATTGCAAAGCAGATGTTTGGCGAAAATTGGCGCCAGAATTTCTTAGAGCTAAACGCATCAGACGAAAGAGGCATTGATGTTGTAAGGCACAAGGTCAAGGATTTTGCAAGGACAAGAGCAATGGGTGATGTACCATTCAAGATAATTTATTTGGATGAATGTGACGCCTTGACAAAAGAAGCTCAGCAGGCATTAAGGAGGACAATGGAGAATTACACAGCAACAACAAGATTCATTCTTTCATGCAACTACAGCAGCAAGATAATTGACCCAATCCAGTCAAGATGCGCTGTTTTCAGATTCAGGCCATTGGCAAAAGAATATGTTATCCATATCATTGACAGGATTGCAAAATCAGAAAACCTTGATATTGATACAAAGGCAAAAGAAGCGCTTTATCAAATCAGCGGCGGAGATTGCAGAAGAATGGAGAATATACTGCAGAGCTGTGCTGCATTGGAGAAAAAGATAACAGAAGCACTGGTATTCTCATTGGCATCAGTGGCAAAGCCAGAAGAGCTTAAGCAGGCATTGGAATTGGCATTAAAAAACAAGTTTGTAGAAGCAAGAAACAAGCTTTTGGACATAATGCTGAATTACGGCTTGTCAGGCCTTGATGTAATCCGCCAGATCCAGAAAGAAGTCTGGAATCTGAATATAGACGGAAGAAAGAAAGTTCTGCTTATAGACAAATGCGGAGAGATAGAATTCAGGATGGTCGAAGGCGCAGACGAATTTATCCAGTTGGAAGCTCTTCTCAGCCAGTTTGTTCTGGCTGGAATGTAAAAAAATGAAGCTACCTTTCAAATTTGATAAAAATTTATGGATGAATTTTTTACATAGCTTTTTGGGTGGAATTTTGGGAGGAATTGTTATTGCTTTTTCATTAGGTCAGAGCCCATCAAAAAGAACGTTATTTGATTACTTCATTCTTTTATTGTTTATCTTATTTCTTGCGCTGTTTGGAATTCTAATAATGGCATATCTTAATTATAGATTTGGGCAAAAAAGAATATCTTGAACTTATTTATTTATAATTTCAAATGAATGAATAATTTTTTCAGCATCTGCTAAATTCTTATTAAAGTTCTCTGGCGAAGAGATATAATTTATTCCAAAAAATAAATTTTCATCTTTGATGATATAAATAGTGCTAGTTTTAAATTGGCGATTAATACCTTCGATAGTATTAGTTTCTACGTAGGTTAATTTAACAATAGGTATGCCTCTAATAGTATCTGTTTCTAATTCTAGAGAAGTAATTTCTCCAGTTGATTCAATTTGCTTTTTATAATCTTCGCTTAATTCATACTCATTAAGTTCTTTTTGTGTAAGATGGTTTACATTATCATATTTTTTTACAGTTATTGTAGCGCTACGATCTAGAAATTTTAAATCTAATAAAACATTAGGTCTCTGAATAGAATCTTGATACCAGTAATCTGTATAATTTAATTTAAACCCTTCTTTATTATCTATATAACTATATAACTCTGTTTTTTGTTCAACATTTGATATATAATCTTCTTTATATTTTAAATAAGAAAATTGATACAATCCTAAATATAATGAAGAAAATACTAAAAAATATACAACAAATACTAAAGAGCGCCAAGAGTTCGTCATGTCTGTAGCATAGCGGAAGACATGACGGTGAATTGGCGAATATATTATAAACCTCAGTTTCTATTTCTGATAAAAGCTTTAGAAAAAGCAACAAGCAAACCAAAATCAATAATCTACTCTCTGAGCCCTTTTCGTAAAGGGCTGAGAGTCTGAGACAACCCGTCGAAGCGATATGATTTGCTTGTGGCAAATGTATTCTATTAGCTTTAGCTATATAATATTTTCTATGAGATGATTCATTATGACAAGAAGAAATGATACAAGAAACAATTGGATGACTTTTCAGTTTGTTACAAAATGTAGATATAAATGCTTCCGAAAGCAAAGTGTAATTGATTCCTGCATAGCAGGATTCAAGGAACTCGAACGCTTTGGCTTCGAGTTTGGCGAGATGGGATTTCCATTAGACCACGCACATCTTGCGCTAAATTTAATTAAACTTTACCCCGCCGCTTGCGGCGACTGGGCGTAAACCTTAAAATACAAGCCAACTTCTTAGTAATATGGAGCTAGAACGTGCTTGTCAT
>JAGVIO010000104.1 GCA_020056025.1 archaeon | reverse complement strand
TTTTAAAACACTTAGAACATATGAATTTTTTGCGACCTTTCAACTGCGGGTTTCGCTTGTTAGCTCAACCCGCGAGTATTCCCGGTCGCACGAATAATATAAAAAAGCATCAAAAAAGAGTGAAATTTGTATGAATAAATCATTGCTTCTGTTTGTAGTCAGCTTAATTATAGTCTGCTTTTCTGGATACGCCTTGGCTGTCAATCCTGTTATTGACGGAAAGTTTGACGGATCTCTGTATGGAATGCCTGTTCTTAAATGTGACAGCGTCAATCTTGGAGGCATGTTAATAGGGTATCTGTATACATCGACTGCTGCAAATGGTGATGTTAGCGTATATTATGAGCAGGTCAAGAACCTTAATGACAACAGCTACGGAACAACAAGAGTAAACTGGTCAAGAAACCATAATTTCGGAGACCTGACAGGAAGCGACAAAGCAAGATTCGTTTTCAAAAACAAAAATGGAAACATTGTAATGGATTTCTATGTTGATTACATGACTGCATCCGCCACATTCCCGTCTGGATATGGAAGTTTGGGAGTGTCTGGCGGAGAAGGAAAGATGAATATCGGCTCTGCTGCAAATGTGCTGGGAGCAACAACTTCATTGAGCTATGATTTCAATTCATTAGGGTACATATTGACTGTAAATTCACCCCCAACAATATCGTCATCAAGCTATACTCTTCCAGTTGGCTCTCCTTACACAGGATGGCTGTTTGAGAATGCTTATGAAACAAAAGTTGCTGCAGCAGCATTCGGAGCATCTGGCTTCGGAAGCGTTGAAGTGACTTCTGTGCATAATTCGCCTCCTAAAACAGGAAAAAATGAAGCGTTGCCTTCAAGCTGCACAACACAGTGCATTGACAATGACCAGGACGGCTACAGCCCAACAGGAGGAATATGCGGCCCAGTTGACTGCAATGATATGAATGCAAATGTCCATCCAGGAGCAACTGAAATCTGCAATGGAATAGATGATGATTGCGACGGATTGATTGACGAAGGATGCGCTGGTGTATGCGGAAACGGAAACCTAGAATCAGGAGAGCAGTGCGATGACGGAAACAATAACAACAATGACGGCTGCTCATCAGCCTGCCAGCTGGAAGCCTGCCCTGACATGGTTATCGCATCTGCAAATGCGCAGCTGAATGACACTGTCAAAAAAATAACCTCTTCATGGGATCTTGGAACAAACAATTGTCCATTCAATACCCAAATGTATGTATTTGTTGTTGACAATAATGTCAATGTAATCGGAAGCTGGAGCGGAGCAGCAAGCTCTGGAAGCGCAGTGATTGATATAAGCAGCGGATATCCGCTGAATTATCCTCTTGATGTGCTTTATTTCCTATACTGCCCTGGGTATCCAACTTGTGTACAGCCAGGAACAGGAGACCTCAGCGAGCCTGATGCAGAGAATCACATTGGCCAGGAAGGAGTTATACCTGAATTCTCTTCAGGGCTGGTAACTGCAATTACAATATTCTTGATTGCAATAGGCGGTTATCTGATAACAACTTATTACAACAAAAAGTAAATTTTCTTTTTATTTGTTTGTTGTCTTAGTTTGTAGTAGTAAGAGCAACCAACAAGATTATATCTTATCTACAAAAGCAGTATTAAATCTACAAATATAGTTAATAATACTACAAATAGATAAATTAGTTCTACAATAATAGTAATAATACTACAAAAGTCAAATAAAATCTACATTAGAAGTATTTTAAATCTACAATAATCGAAATATTTATAAATAATACTTACTTTGTAGTATTAATCTGCTACAATGAACAATTCAAATTCACCTGATTCAATACTATTTGCACTGTCAAAAGAAGAGTTGATCCTGTCCCTTAAGAGGATAAAAGAGCATCTAAAGGAGAACTATCATCTTTCTGAGCAGGAACTTTCAGAAGCCAAAACAAAGCAAGAAGAAATTAAGATTCCTGTATCAATCTTCTCGCATGAATTAAGCCCTTCAGAAGCATTGGTTAAATTCCTAAAGGAAAACATCAAATTGAATTATCACAAAATTGCAGAATTGATCAAAAGAGACGAAAGAGGTGTCTGGGGATCATACCAAAGAGCGATTAAAAAACAAGCTTCTGAATTCCAATTAAAGCCAGATGAAAAATATATGCCTGGTTCTGCATTCAAAAAAGACATCTCAATCTTAGAATCTTTAGTATCATACCTAAAAGACAAAGAAAACCTTTCAGGAGCAGCAATTTCAAAACTCCTTGACAAAAAACCATCAACAATATGGACAGCTTACAAAAGGGCAAAAGAAAAAAATGAGAAATAAATCTGAATTTAAACAGCTCATTGTAATGTTTGCATTAGCTTTTGCAGTGCTCTCTGTATCTTTCTTTGTTTCGCATAACTACGGCCCAACTGGGTTTTCAACCTATCCAAGCCCGGCCACTATCGACGGAAAATTTGACGGAAATTCAACTTACACGAATATAATGTACAAATGCAGCAGCAGCAATCCAAGCCAGAAGGTAGGATCATTATATTATGAGATTGACTCGAATGGAGATATTGAGGTCTATTATGAGCAGAATAAGAATCTTAATGACAACAGCTACGGAGCAAATATCGTGAACTGGTCGAGAAGCCACAGCTTCAGCGATTTGACAGGAAGCGACAAGGCTGAGTTTGTCTTCAGGAACTGCGCAGGCCAGGTTGTGCTTGACTTCACAGTCGATTATATCTCTTCGTCAGGCTCAGCACCTTCGGGTTACGCATGCCTTGGAGTTTCAGGCGGAGAAGGAAGGATGAATACAGGCTCTGCTGCAAATGTGCTTGCTGCAAAGACATCTTTGGATTACAGCTTCAATGTGCTGAATTATGTGCTCACGTCAAACTCCCCTCCAACAATCTCTTCATCAAATTATTCATTGCCAGTCAGCTCGCCATATACAGGCTGGCTGTTTGAAGATGCTTATGAAGTAAAAGTCTCAGGAGCAGCATTCGGAACATCTGGCTTCTGCGGAAACGTAGAGGTTGTGTCTGTGCACAATTCACCTCCAAAATATGGAGCTAATGAAATGCTTCCTGTTGATTGCCCATCTGTATGCGGAAACGGAATTCTGGAAGGCGCAGAAGAATGCGATGACGGAAATACAAATAATGGAGATGGCTGCTCTTCAAACTGCGCAGCAGAAGACAAGCCAGCAATAGATGGTAAATTAGATATATTCTATACCAATCCTATTGAGCAGTGCGATGCAGCATTAAACATGCTTGTTGGCAATTTGTATTATTTCGGAGACTGCGCATTCTGGCAGAGAAACAGCAAAAGCCATGCTACAATGACTGGAAACAGGGAGATACTGTGCTTGTCAATGCATTGTCAGAGACAAGAGAGATAAAAGGAATTGATAATAGCAATATCTTTGAAATCGGAACGCTGAAGTATGCTGTTGAGCCAGCACAAACAGATGATTCCTCTTCAGCATCAGCTTCATCTTCAACATCTGGTTCATCCTCAACATCAGCCTCGTCATCAGCATCAAACTCAGGCCCATCTATAATAAGAGAGCAACCAAATGCTGAATTGAGATATGATTTGGAAAACAAATATATCTCACCAATGCCAAAGTCAGTTCCTATTCCTGGCTTGTCTGTAAAAAGCCTGAAAATCACTGCAGAGGAGGATTTATACCAGATATCAACAGAGATCGAGAATACAGGACAGGAAAATGTTTCTGAGCTTATGGTTGCATTAGTCATCAAGGATATTGACGGCCAGGTGCAGGATGTTCTTGAAAGCAAAAAATTCAGCATCGAAGCAAACAGCATGCATTCAGAAACAATTGGCTGGAATATCGGAAATGATGCAGGGATATACCTCATCACATCAAACTTATACAAGAGCAATGAGCTCGCAGGAGTATCCAAAGAGCTGCAGGTCATATTTGACAGGCCTATGCTGCAGGAGAAATATATTCTATCAGAAAGCCCGTTCAGTCTGAGATGAATGCTGTCAATCAATGTTGCGCTTGTGCTGATAATTACGCTGATAATCACTGTTCTCTTAGTCCAGATAATCTTGCTTAAGAAGCAGTCAAAGGCAACAGGCAGAGAGAAGCGCAAAGAAGAAGAAAGCAAAAAAAGAAATCAAAAAAGATGATAGACCAAAGCATTAAAGTGATTGGATTTGCTGTATTTGCTGTTCTTGCAGCAGGATTGATAATCCAGGAGCTGAAATTAGGGCCGACTGGATTTTTTTTAACATCGTAAGCCAGAAATCTCCGCACTTTAGTGCGCAGAGATGAATGGCTTAGTAAACTATTTCTATTAGTAAAATAATAAAATGCGTGGCGA
>JAGVIO010000030.1 GCA_020056025.1 archaeon | reverse complement strand
TTACTGACCTTCTTTTTCATATGCTTTAGATATATAGTATTACTATTTAAGATTTTTGTTTGAGAGGACATCTGGATTGGGCATTGCTGCTTGTCTGCTTTTTTTCTGAATTTTGCCATTATCGATAAAATTATAAATTAAGAAAAATTTTCTAGAATATGGGTGATTTGTATCTTTTATGGATTCCGTATTCTGGCTGGGGTGTTTTTACTGCTTCTAGCTGTCCTGACCCATGTGCTTTTCCAGCCTGGATGTACAGAAAATACACAGTTCCAAGCGAGCAACTTGATAAGGTTTTCGGAAGATTAAATAGCATTAAGGAAAAGCTTGAAACTGATAAAATGTTGCCTGCCAAAGGCAAGGAAAAAGAGATATTTCCAGAGCTTTCTGACTTGCTGGCAGATTAACTGCCTGGCAACATCTCTTTTCAACCAAAGGTTTTAAATACCATTTATTCATCAGTTGTGGTATGGAGCAGAAAAAGCAGACAATTTTGGTCTTTTGCGCGCATTCAGATGACCAGATATTTGGCCCAGGAGCCACAATAATCAAGTATGCGCAGAAAGGCGATGATATCTACACCTATGTCTTTTCTTACGGCGAATCAGGAATCCCTCTTTTCAAGCCAGAAGAGGCTGTGAAAGTGAGGGTGAATGAGGCAAAAGCAGCAGACAGGTTCATCGGCGGAAAAGGAGTTGTTTTCTTCGGCCTTAAGGAAGGCAAGTTTGCAGAAGAGGCTTATTCAAAAGGCATACAGGAGCTGATTGTGAAGATAATCGAGCAGAAAAAGCCAGACAAGATATTCACTCATTCCCCTGATGACCCTCACCCTGACCACAGGAGCACTTACAAAGTTGTTGTAGATGCGATTGACAGGCTGCATTATAATGTTGAAGTGTATGTCTTTGATGTCTGGAATCCTTTTACAATAACAAAAAGGAACCTTCCAAAGCTTTATGAGGATGTGAGCAAGACTCTTCATCTCAAGGTAAAGGCTCTTGAAAAATTCAAAAGCCAGAAATTTGCTTTTTTCACACTGCTGTGGGGTGTTTATGCAAAGGCATTTATCCACGGCATGCATATCCATAAATTGTTTGCAGAGAGGTTTGTAAAAGTAAGATGAATGAAGAATTGCCTAAGAAGAGATTATTGATTGCAACAGATTCATTTGTCCCAAGATGGGATGGTGTGACAAGGTTTTTGGTAGAAGTGATTCCAAGGCTTGCAAAGAAATATGACATAACTGTATTGGCTCCTGATTTCAAAGGCATTGCAAAAGAGCTGCCTGCAAAAGTCATAAGATTTCCGCTTTTGGGTTTTGCTTTTGGAGATATAAATTTCTCAAAGCCCGGTTTTAAACAGATTAAGGAAGAGGTTGCAAAAGCAGACATTGTCTGGGTGCAGACAATCGGGCCGATTGGTGTTCCTGCTATCCATTATGCAAGAAAGCTTGGCAAAAGAGTCATTGCCTATATACATTCAGTTGAATGGGAGCTTGCTTCAAATGCAGTCAAGCGCTTCAAGTCAGTTGTCTGCTTTGTTACAAAGCTTTATGCCAGGCATTTCTATAACAAATGCGATCTGTTGATGGTTCCTGCGCATGAAATAGGCAGGCTTTTCAGCCTGAATAAGATAAATACACTGAAAAAAGTGATACATCTTGGAGTAAATATCAATATGTTTGCTCCTCCTGTTGACAAGACACAGGCAAAAAGAGAAGCAGGCCTTGACCCTGAGAATATAATAATCGGCTATTGCGGAAGGATTGGCAGGGAAAAGGATCTGAAGACACTGTACAGGGCATTTGCTTCTTTGCAGAAAGAGCATAATGACTTGATGCTTTTGCTTGTAGGAGACGGTGTAAAGGAATTGGTTGAGTTTTTCAAATCCAAACCAGGTGTTCGGGTTACTGGCTCTGTGAATAATGTGATTCCTTATTATCAGGCAATGGATATCTTTGTCTTGCCGTCTCTTACTGAAACAACCTCTTTATCTACAATGGAAGCAATGGCTTGCGGGTTGCCTGTTGTTACTACTCGCGTTGGCTATATCAAGGAGTATGTCAAGAATGGATATAATGGATTGTTTTTTCCTGAAAGGAACAATTATGTTCTTAAAAGGAATATTGAACAATTGCTTTTGAAGCCTGTTAATAGAAGAATGCTTGGTAATAATGCCAGGAAGACAATTGTCCATACCTATTCATGGGACAGGACAATAAAGGAGATAGAAGAGACATTTGCTGTGTTTGAGAAAGAGTGAGTTTGTACAGTTTTCTTAAAAATATAGCTTCGCATTTTTGGTGTTTCTGTCAAGAACTTCTTTCAATAAAGAGAATAAATTGTCTTGGAAATAGAAAGGTTTATATATTTGAACGTATTATACATATTAAACGTAATATACTGGAGGTAAAAATATGGTAAGCATAACATTATCTGTTCCTGAAGATCTGAAGAGAGAGATGGACAGTTTTCCAGACATAAATTGGAGCGCAGTAGCCAGGGAAGCAATAAAGAAAAGAGTGGTAATGCTGAAGAAATTCAAGGAGTTTACTAAAGACAGCGAATTCACAGAGGAAGATGCCTTAAAATTAGGAAGAGACGTTTCAGCAAAAGCAATGAAAAAGCACAAGGCCTGAAAATGATTCTAGTCATTGACGCAAATGTCTTGTTTTCTGCGCTTATCAAGAACAGCTTGACTGCTGAATTGATATTCAATGAAGATATTAATCTGTATACCTGCGAATTTATCATTGATGAATTCTTCAAACATGAGCAGGAGATTATGGAGAAAACCCACAGGACAAGAGAGCAGTTCATTACAATCATGCATCAGCTGAAAGAGATTATAACTGTAGTTCCAAAAGAAGAATATTCAAAGTTTATGATTGAAGCAGAACAGATTTCTCCGGATGAAAATGATATTCTATATTTTGCATTGGCTTTGAGATTAAAAGGAGCTATATGGTCTAATGACAAAAGACTTAAAATGCAGGATAAGGTGAAGGTATATAACACAGGCGATGTAATGAAGATGATATAAAATTCTGCCTGTAGCGATTGAACATAATCTCTTTCTGTTCAATACCAGTTGCATAGAAAGGTTTATATTCTTTTGCTGTATTTTCTCTTTATGCCATTTGCAGTAACACATGTATTGGGAGCAGTCATCTTAGCTGATATCTATAGGGATTATATCACTAAGCATAAGAAATATTTCACAATGCATACTATCTTTATCGCTGGGTTCTTTGGCTTGTTTCCAGACATTGATGTTCCTTTGCGTATGTTATCTCAGTTTTTTGGGTTTGATATTCCTTTGCTTTTACAGCATGGCTGGATAACACATACTCCTCTGCTTGCATTGATTTTCTTTATTCCTGGATTGGTGTTGTGGTATAACAGCAAAGGACGCAAGGCAAGCAAAGCAGACAAGATGAGAAAATGGGCTGTATATTTCTATATGGCAGCATTTGGTATCTTATTGCATCTGCTTATGGATTATGTTATTGGAGGCGGCTCGCCAGAAGGAGTGATGTGGCTGTTTCCATTCTCAATGACAGCATGGAAAATACATCTGACATCTATGGTTAACTTGCCTGACTTAGGAATTGCTTTGGATGCTGTTATTTTACTCTTATGGTTATGGCACGAAGAGATCAAGCACAAGATAAGCGATTATATTTAGAGATTTTGCAAAGAAAAATATTCTTATTGGCTCGCCTAAAGAAAAATGAGAAAGAGAGATGAGGGCGAGGGAGGATGTAATCTTCTGCTTCCCTTTCATTATCTGCTTATATTGCTCATATTGTCCCTGTATTTTCAGTTGGTTACAGTTTGTAACTGACTCATTTTGCCATCTTCTGCTATTAATTTCAGTTGTCCGATTTTTTCGGACACTTCAAACCCTTCTTCTTAGAACAATCCCTTTTTCCTGCCGAAACCTTTATAAGGTATTATTATTTTATGATTAGCATGGGGGTCAAAAAGGTTTTGGTTGTTGATGTTGATGAGACTCTGCTCAGTTTAGAGCCTTTGTTTTTCTTAAAAAAATTCAAGAAAGATTATGAGGAATATGGCGGCAAAACCATATTCGGCAGATATTATATCAGCGCAAGGCCAAATGCAGAGCTGTTTCTTAAGATGGCAAAAGAAAAGTATGACCTTGCTGCATTTTCAGTTGTTGGCAAGGATATAACTGAGCAGAAGCTTAAGGCAGTAAATCTTTTTTCTTATTTTTCCAAGATATACGGAAAAGAATCGCTTGTGGAAGGCAAGAAGAACCCTAATCTCATAGCAGAAGACATGAATGTGAATCCGGATGAGATCATGATAATTGATGACAAGCCAGGCCAGGTTATCGGAGAAGCAATAGAGATCTCTCCATGGTTTATAGGAAACAATAAAGAAGATGAAGAGCTCATAAAGGTGTTTGAGCAGAAACTAAAACCTAAAGTCGAGATTATTCCTTGAAATAAGGAAATTACAGATGTTTTTGTCATGTACAGCAGATTCAATGTCTTTTTTGCTTATCACTGGAAAATCTTCTTCTTTGAATCCCAGGTATAACAAAGCCTGTTTTGTGGAAATATCTCTTTGGACAAGAAATTCCATATGTGACACACCGTAATCAGCATATTGGTCAAGCTTATATATTATCCCTTCCTTTATCAATAAATCAGTCGGGTAGCCTGACAGAATTAGGTCTATCTGGCTATCAGGAATTCTTAGACCTCAAATATATAAAACAAACGAGGTAGATAAAAAATGGCAGTAAAATTTAACAACAGGTTTAACATCAATAACGTAGTCAAGAGATTGGTGTATACAATATTAGCTTTGTACGTAGGCGGAACAATAATCAACACATTTGCAACTGTAATGACTGGAACATCATCGCCATTCTATTCAGGACTGTCTTTGATAGGTTGGACTGTTAACAGCACAAACCACATAACTGCAACTTCAAGCACAGGAGTACTGGCTGTTGTAGGTATAATAGGAATAGCAAGCATTGTAACTGAATTCATCACTTGGTAAACAGGTGATATAAATGGCAGTAAAATTTAACAACAGATTCAATATCAATAATGTTGTCAAAAGGCTAGTATATACAATACTGGCTCTTTATGTAGGAGGCACTATACTGACTACATTTGCGGGTGTAATGACATACACGACAAGCCCATTCTACTCAGGCTTGTCGCTTATAGGATGGACTGTAGGAACATATCCTGCATGCGTCGATCCATACTATAACTACAGCACAACATGTGCTGCATGCACTGCAAACACTACTCAGGCAACTGCAACAGGAGCAAACTGCCTGACTGCAACCTCAGGAACAGGAGTACTTGCTGTCATCGGTATAATTGGTATTGCATCGATAGTAACTGAATTCATAAGCTGGTAAGCATAAGCTTACCTTTTTGTTTTCTTTTAATTAGATAGAGGCATAAAATGAGATCAATAATCATTCACGAGGATATCGCAATCGAAGAAGAAAGACCTATTTCTAAACCTATTGAGAAACAAATGACATTAGGGTAAAAACATGGGATACAGAAAGTACAGAAACATCCCAAACAGAAAGTTCAGGAAAAGCAAAACCCTGAGAAAGAAATACGGATTCTATGAAGATACTGATCAGGACGGCAAAGTAAACAAATATGACTGCATGCCGTTTGACTACTTTAGGCAGGATAAACCAAAACCAGCACCAAAGCCATCAGCACCTGCACCAAAACCTCCGGTATCATACGGAAAAGGATATGCTGTACCAACAACAAACCCAACTACAGGAAAAGTAACGTGGAGCGCTCCTGCTTCAACAACACCAACTGTCACAAAAACAGTATACACGGGAAGCGGAGATACAAGGCTAAAGACATTCTCAGACGGAACTGTAAAAGAAATAAGCGGAAATGCCGCTTCAGGCAATGTAAAACAAAATATAGCCTTCTCTCCACAGCAATTTGCGGCTAAATCAATCCTTCTGAACAAAGTGCAGAAAGCACAGGAAATACAGAAACTACAGCAAACTGCAATAATGAAACAATCTGAAAACTATGCACTAGCGATGGCGAACGCACAAAGGATGTACAGCCTGCAAAAAGCAAAAGAAGCACAGGATATAATGAAACAATCGCAGAACATAGCATTCAAAACAGCAGATGCTATGAAACAATATTCTAAAGTAGGACAAGATACATTAAAGAACTATAAAACACAATATTTAAATACAAAAACAAACTATGGTGATATAAATGAACGAAATAATGTTAGAGATAATCCT
>JAGVIO010000208.1 GCA_020056025.1 archaeon | reverse complement strand
TGTAACTACACTAATTAATAAAGATTTCGCTTGTACAGAATATAAATCAAAAATTGCTTCAGAAAGCTAAACTCTTGCAGAATATGGAAATCTTTAAAAAGGGATGCTATTGCACATAGCTGCAAGTGATTGAAATGCTAAAAGAAGACACATCTATTAATCTGCTTTTGCCAGAACATGCTGAAAATGAGTATGTAGAAAGCATCCGAACTAAAGAAGCGCTGTACAAAGAGCTTGTACGATTAAGCAGCCCTCTTGACAGGTTTCAGCAAGAGATAGACAAAAGAGTAAAAGTAAATGAAATGCATAGCAGGCTTGCTGTCAGGTATATAGATGAAACAGCTGAAAAACTGGAAAGTCTTGAAGCAGCTGCAAAAGCTCTGCACCAAAGATATGAGCTCAAGAAACACGAACTGTCTCCTGTCCTTAAAGAGATAGCTGCGCTCAGCCAGAGATTAACACCTATCCTGGAATATTACATGCGTGTCTCAGAACAATCTGTCAAACAGTGATTTCTTGTTCAATGTCTCCTCAAACTCTTTAAGAATTTCTTTCTGTTTTTTGGAAAGCTTTGTCGGAGTTTCAACAACAACTTTAACCAATTGGTCACCATATTCCTGGCTGTGCATATTGATAATACCTTTTTCCCTCATCCTTAGAATTGTTCCGCTCTGTGTTCCTTCTGGAATCTTCAAATCAGCTTTTCCAGACAGAGTAGGAACCTCAACAGTATCTCCTAATGCAGCCTGGACAAATGTAACAGGAACTTCAAGATAGATGTCATTTCCATGCCTTTCAAACACTTTGTGCTTTTTGACATGCACAACAATATACAGGTCGCCTGGCTCTGAGCCTCTTTCTCCTGCTTCTCCTGCCTCTCTTATCCTCAAATTAGTTCCTGTCTCTGCTCCTGCAGGAATCTTTATTTCAAGTGTTGATGTTTTTGACACTTTTCCAGAACCATGACATGATGCGCATTTTGCCTTTATGTATGCTCCTTGGCCATTGCATTTTCCGCAAGGCCCCTGTGTGGTAAACAGTCCGAAAGGAGTTCTTGCTGTCCTTCTGATATATCCAGCTCCTTCGCATTCAGGGCATTCTGCAATATCATCTTCGCTTCTTGCTCCTGTGCCTTTGCATTCAGTGCATCTTGTCATATGGGGTATAGATATTGTTTCAGTAGCGCCTTCAGCAGCTTCTTCAAGAGTTATCTCCATATCATACCTTAAGTCAGCTCCTCTTCTGTGGCTCCTTCTTCGCCTGCTTCCTCCAAAAGGATTTCCTCCTCCGAAGAATGATTCAAATATGCTGTCAAAATCAAACCCAAAATCTCCTGCCTCGTGCATGAATGATGAAAAATCAAAGCCTCCTTGTCCTCCGAACTGCGGAGCTTCTGCTGTTCCGAACTGGTCGTATCTGCTTCTTTTCTCATCATCAGCCAAAACAGAAGCAGCTTCATTTATCTCCTTGAATTTCTCAGCAGCATCAGCTGCTTTGTTAAGGTCAGGATGATACTGCTTTGCCAGCTTCTTGTAAGCTTTCTTTATCTCTTCCTTTGTTGAGCTCTTGTCAACACCAAGGGTTTTGTAAAAGTCTTTTTCTTTAGGCATTTTTATCCAGTATTATATACTTCATTTAGTTTGTGCTTATTCAATATATCTCTTATTATACCTTTTGTTTTTTCTTGGTTTTTCATTATATCTATATCTAATATTCTATAAACTTTATAACCTAATTTCTCCCATTTTCTTTGTTTTTCTTTATCTTTTTTCTTTATTGACTCATCCTTATGCCAGTATACACCATCCACTTCTATAATCATTTTTCTTCTTCTTGAAACTAAATCAGCTTCTCCTCCCTTTTCCATTATTTGATTAAGTTCAAAATCTTTAGGGAGTAGGTCTTTTAATATCAGTTCAGGTTTAGAAGGTGATTTGTTTGCAGCCATTGCTTTAGATTGATGTAAAGAATATCCTTCAGGGTCTCTTTCCTTCCATAATCTAATGGTTTTCTTTAATGTGTCGCTAGATAAATTAGGATGCTTTATGTGGGTTAATCTTCCCATTTCTTTTGCATGTCCGGGATATTTTTTAAGGACTAATAGCGCATTTTTCCTAGGTAAATCTGGATATTTTTTAAGCGTTTTAAGAATAGTATCTCTTGATTGATTTGGATGTTTCTGTTGAGTTGATTTACCCATTCTGCTTGCTTGATTTGGATGCTTTTGGTGTGTTGATTTACCCATTCTGCTTGCGAGAGTTGGGTCGTTTTGATGAGTTCTTTTTGCTGTTTCGCTTGATATTTTGCTTTGTAGTTCTGGATTCTTTTTGCTCCATTCTCCAATTGATTTTTCAGGATGTTTTTGATAAGATATTTTACCTGCGATACGATGTATTTCGGGATGTTGCTTTAACCATTCTTTCAACTTAATGCCAGCAAGTTTACCACCAATCTTGCTTTGAATTTTTCGTTCTTCTTCTG
>JAGVIO010000137.1 GCA_020056025.1 archaeon | reverse complement strand
TCTCAAAAATTACCTGAAAGAGTAGATACTGCGAACGGTCTAATTCAAACGTGGCATAATCTTTCATGGATGGGGGTGAAGGTTTAATGTCCCACACCCGAATTCTTCCGCAGCATTTATATACCACTTATATTTTATAAAATAAGTCAAAGGAGGTTCATGATGAGCGTAATCATATTAAATTCACAAAATTTCTCAAAAGAAGCTGAAAAATCAGGCATCCCTGTAATTGTTGACTTTTATGCTGACTGGTGCGGGCCATGCCAGATGATGAAGCCGATATTTGAAGAACTGAGCGATTCGTACAAAGGGAAATTGAAATTCGCAAAAATAAACACAGATGAGAATGATGAGATAGCAGGAAGATACAGCATTGAAGGAATACCCTGCTTGATATTGATGAAGAAAGGCAAAGAAATAGGAAGGATTATCGGCTTCGTGGGCAAGGACCAGCTCAAGCAGAAGATTGACAAAATAATACGATAGGTGAATACATGCAAAAAAAGGTTTTAATAGAGGTTTCTGCAAAACATGTACATGCTTCAAGAAAAGACATTGACAAATTGTTCGGAAAAGGATACAAACTAAAGCCTGTGCATGAGCTTACGCAGCATGGCCAGTTTGCAGCAGAAGAAAAAGTGACTTTGGTGAATGGCGAGCATATGATTGAAAATGTAAGGATTCTCGGGCCTGAAAGAGGAGAAACCCAGGTTGAGCTTGCTTTGACTGATGCTGTGCATCTTAAGATGGATGTTCCTTTTGTTGAATCAGGGCATCTGGAAGGAACCCCAGGGATAACAATCAATGGCCCAAAAGGAACAGTTGAGCTGAAAAGAGGAGTAATTATTCCGTTAAGGCATCTTCACTGCTCTGACAAGGAAGCAGAAAAGCTTGGATTAAAAGACCAGGACATAGTGAGTGTAAGGATTCCAGGAGAAAGGACATTGGTATTTGAAAATGTGATTGTAAGAGTCAATCCAAAATTCAGCCTTTCTGTGCATCTGGATACAGATGAGGGAAATGCAGCTGGAATAAAAGAAAAAACGTATGGCGAACTTTTGCTGAAAAAGAAAGCAAAGAATTAGCAAACAGGATAATTAATTTCTGAAACAGAGAAAAAGAGCAATGGAAAGCAAAAAAACAGCTGGCAAAAAGCAGATCCTGAATATTTCAAGGAAATATGCTGCTTTAAAGGGTCTTGTCCTTAATCCTGATTCAAAGATTGTTGATGTTGTGATTACAGGCCTTTTTAACAACCAGGAGAAATACAAGATAAGATACTGCCCTTGTTTCAGGGTATTGTATGACAAAGAAAAAGACAGGATATGCCCGTGCAGGCAGAGCAAGGAAGAGCTTGAGAAACAGGGATACTGCCACTGCATGCTCTTCTTCACAAAAGAGAAAGCTGATTATTCTAAAGAATGATTTCTTTGAAGTGGTAAATAATATAAAAATTTAAATATAGGCGTTTTTGTATCCAGCATGATGAAATCCAAAAAAGGCACTGAGGCTGTATTTGTAGTTGTATGGGTAATGGGCGCATTGCTTGTCTTTGTCATAATAGGCTTTTTTCTCAGCTTCAACTCAAGGGAATGCAATTCAAACGATGACTGCAAAGAAGACCAGTATTGCGGCTATGATTTCAAGTGCCACAACCATCCTGTGATTGTAAAGGAAGTTGTGAATTACAAATTTCCAACTGCAGCCATGATTTTAGGGATTTGTCTGGTAATAAGCGCAATTATCTTTAGGGCAAAAAGAAAAGAGAAGCAATCAGCTCCTGTTCAGGAATACCAAAGCACAATGGCATATTCTATTCCTCCTGCTCCTGAGCAAATTCAAGAAGAAGAGTCCCAGGAAGAAATAAAAGGCAATTAAAGCCCTAAATTCCTGTCAATCTCATGCGCTGTGTCTTCCAAAGAATTCCATGTCTTAAGCATGTCTCCTTTCAGCTCCTGCACAAGTCCCTGAAGGCTGTCTGCCCTGAGCAGATATTTGCCATGGAGATGCATAACAATCCCTGCTTCCATCAATCGGTTAAGATGATGCACAACAGTGCCTCTTGTGAGCTTTAATTTTTCTGCAAGCTCATCAGAAGACATAGGCATTCTCATCTTTGCTGCCTTCAATAATTCAAGAAATATCCTGTAGCAGGATTTATCTTTGTCTCTGAGGTTGAATAATCCTAAAGATAATCCAAACCACTGCAGCTCTTTGTTCAAGTCATGCTCATGCGGCCTGCCTGTGCTTACTATTGTGATTCTTGTAGACCTTATTATCATATCGTCAATAAAGAATAACTAGTATATAATAATTGTGAATTGATAAAATATTTATACAAAAAGAGATTATATCGGAAAATGCCTGATGTCACAGAGGAACAAATTCTGAAAACACTATTGCCTTATTTGGAAGAAGCGAAAAAAGATGTGATGGGCCTTTATATAGAAGACAAATGGCCTGGATTCTCTATTGATGATTTGGTTGGAAAAACAATAACAGGGATTATGAAGATAATAAACTCTATTCCCTATAACAGTAATTTTACAACTGCAAACCCTGACTTTTTCAAGGTGATGATATTTTCAGACAATAGTTATCTTCTTCATATGGACATTGGCCGGAATGACGGAAGCACATTGCATTCTTTTTTGGTGGAAAAAGAGAATGTAAGATATTCCAGAAGATTGTATGAAGACAGTTAGCGAACTGCTATCAATCGTATTTTGCCAGATATGCGAGATACTGCCTGTTGTTCACAAGCCAATTTCTCAAGATTCCTTTTCCGACAAGTTTCAGCAAAGGAGGCTGTATTGACGGGAAATGCGCTTTTGTGTAGAACTTCTTGACAGAAGCAGTAATTGTATTTGCAATCAGGTTCAATCCGTCATTCAGTGCGTTTGCGTATGAATAAAAGTCACTGAAGCAGTCAACCATTCCTCTCTGCAATTCATCTGCAGTCATGTGCTTTGGCTTGAAGACAGCATGCAGGCCATCATAAAATTCCCAATTCTTGTGCAATAATCTTCCTTGCTTCTCAAGCTCAAAATAAGTCCTTGTGCCTGGCAAAGGCGTAAGTATGGCATACTGCACTGTATCAATATTGTTATGATGGCAGAAATCAGAAGTTGCCCTGAATACGTCTTTTGTGTCTGAATCGCTTCCCAGCATAAACATCCCATGCACATTTATTCCATTTTCATGGAATACCTTGATTGACCTTTTTATGTCATCCACTGTCTGCTTTTTGTTCAGGTCAATCAGGCTCTTAGGGTTTATCGATTCAAACCCGACAAAAACAGTTCCGCAGCCTGCTTCTTTCATCTTTTCAACAAACTCAGGATTTTTAGTTACTTCTGTCCTGACCTGCGCGCCCCATGGCCTGTCAAACCCTGATTCAATCATAAGGTCAAGTATCTTGTTTGTCCTGCTGATATTTGCAGCAAAATGGTCGTCTGAGAAAAATATATCCCCTCTCTTGTACCTTAATATTTCTTTCATTACCCTTTCAGGGCTTTGTGTCCTGTAACATCTGCCAAACATCTCTGTGACAGAGCAGAAATTGCAATCATACGGGCATCCTCTTGAAGTCATTACAGGCCATGTCTGAATCTTTTCCCAATTTTTAATAAGCCTGAAATTTGGTAATGGAAGATCATCCATTTTCCTTTGCAGTTTTGCATGAACAATCTTACTTTTAATTTTCCCTGACAATAAATCAAGAATAATGTCTTCTGCTTCTCCTGCAACAACCTGGTCAAAAAAATCTTTACAATCATCAGGTATCATGCTTGCATGTATCCCTCCTATAATTACCCTGCCATTCGGATTGATCTGCTTATACTGCGCTGCAATCTCTTTTCCTCTCTTTATTGTTGCAGTTATGCAGCTAAGGCACAAAACATCACAGTCCAGCTCTTCAGGCCTTAATCTTCTGCCAAGTATATTCTCATTGAGTATCGATACATCATAACCTGCATTTTTTGCAATAGTCGCGAGATTGACTGGCCCTAGAAGAGGTATGGTCATATACTTTGAAAATACATTATCAGCGCCTCTTGGCTCTATAAACACTACTTTTTTCATCTTTATTGTTAAAATAATTGATTATTAATAAACTTAACCCAAAAACAACAAATGACAATGGCCAAAGCAGTATAGATATTGTAAAGACAAGATAAAATGCCAAAAACATTACAATAAAGATTATTGCAAAATAGACAAGCACTTTTCTTTTTGCAAATATCCCTGACATTGCAAAACTAATGCCTACTATGCATAAGAAAAACGGCCATAAATACGATAAATCAGACCATGAAGTATAATTAAGATACAGAAAGAAAATGCCAAATGAAGCAAAAAAGCTACCCAGCCAGATCAAGCCTGTATCTTTTCCTTTTCTGTTAAAAAATAAGAAGATAAGGCCGATGCCGATTACCACCAATAGCAATGGCCACAATCCACTTACTTTGATAAAAAGCTGATAATTCTCAAGAGTAAGGAATATCCCGAATATAATAAAAATAAAAGACAAAACAGTCAATGTGCTTTTCATAATTACTTTAAATTGAAAAGGGTTTAAAAACTTTTACAGATTAGCAACGTTTTTAAACACAGAATTTTATCTTTTTCTTTATGAAATTTGCAGGTATAGTTCGGGACAATCTACTTGTTCCTAAGAATGAATGGATCAAACATATAGAGCATCTGAAAGAAAATGTAAATGTCAAAGCAAGCAGTCAGAATGCAGGCTATAAAACATTTGATTTCAAGGAAGAATTCGTAAAAGCAATAGAAAAAAGGCTGCCAAAGAAGAAGTTCGGAATATTGTTCTCAGGAGGAATAGATTCCACATTGATAGCATTTGCCTGCAAAAAGCTGAATGCTGATTTTGTTTGTTATACAGTAGGGTTAGAAAATTCTCCTGACATTATTTCAGCAGAAGAGGTTGCTAAGAAGCAAGGTTTTGAGCTTAAGAAAAAAATGCTTTCAATGGAAGACATTGAAAAGACAATAAAGACAATTGTTAAGCTTGTCGGCCCAGATACAATGAAAGTAGGGGTTGGCTCTGTTGTCTATGAGGCTGCAAAGCTTGCAAAAAAAGACAAGATTGATTATTTATTTTCAGGACTAGGCTCAGAAGAGATATTTGCAGGCTATGAGAGGCATGCTTTGTCAAAAGACATAAACGAAGAATGCTGGTCTGGATTAAAGACAATGAATAAAAGGGATTTTGAAAGGGATTTTGCAGTTGCAAAAAAGCTGAAAGTTGAGATTGCAGTCCCATTCTTGGATGAAAAAGTGATAGTCTCTGCAATGCAGATTCCTGGCTCTGAAAAGATAAAAGAAGGCATAAAGAAATATGCACTGAGAAAATTCGCAGAAGAATTGGGGCTGAAAGATGCTTGGAGGAAAAAGCAGGCTGCGCAGTACGGCTCTTATTTTGACAAGGCAATTGAAAAGCTTGCAAGAAACTTCAGGACAAAAAGGAATTACCTGAATTCATTGTTTAATATTGGAGCAATGGTTTCATCAGGCAAAGACAGCATCTATGCAATGTATCTTATGCAGAAGCAGGATTTTCCTGTAAAGTGCATGCTCACATTGAAAAGCAAAAATCCAGATTCGTATATGTTCCATACTCCTGCGATTGATATGGTTAAACTGCAAAGTGAATCTGTTGGAATTCCATTAATTGAGCAGGAAACAAAAGGAGAAAAAGAAGATGAATTGAAAGACCTGAAGAAGATTCTTGAAAAAGCAAAAAAAGAATACGAAATAGACGGCATTTCAACAGGGGCTTTGTTCTCAAACTATCAAAGAGAAAGGATTGAGAAAGTTGCAGGTGAATTAGGATTAAAAGTCTTCTCTCCGTTGTGGCAGATGGAGCAGGAAAAAGAAGTAAGGGAAATTATTGCAAACGGATTTAAGTTCATATTTACAAAAGTTGCAGCAGAAGGATTGGATAAGTCATGGCTTGGAAAAGAGATAGTAAATTCAGATGTTGACAAGCTTGTTGTTTTGAATAAAAAGCTTGGAATAAACATTGCAGGAGAAGGCGGAGAATATGAAAGCCTTGTTATTGACGGGCCCATATTCAAGAAAAGGATTGTGATTGAAGATTTTGAAATAAAAGAGGAAAGCAAGAATACAGCAACATTATTCATCAAAAAGGCAAAGTTGACCGAAAAAAGCATATATTTATAAATTAATCACCACCATCTCATAGTAATATATTGGCTTATGGTGTAAAACGAGAGAGACAATATGCAAAGCGTTGAATCATTGGTAAAAGAAGCTGAAAATGAGTTTAGGGCAGCAGAGGATATTGAAGATACTATAGATAGCTGGACACTCAAATATTCGCATCTTATCGGTTCTGCAGAATATTACGAACGCGCAGATAAGCAAAGAACAAATGGATCAAGAATAAATTTGCTTGAATCAGCCACAATATTGTTTAGTGCAGGTAAATTATGCAACCAATACAAATGGAAAGATTATTCAATATGCTGTATCGAAGAATGCGTTGAAAAATGCAGCATTATCTTAAAATCAGGGGATGTTAATTTATATCAAGAGGCATGCGCCTTAAATGAGCATGCAATAAGATATCTTAACAATATGTCCAAGCCAGTGAGCATGGCAAAATTCTAAAAAGGTTTATATAGTTCTGAAAATCATTTATTTTCATGCAAAATATAGGAAAGATTCTGAAGATACTTGCAAAACAGCAAGGCATTACAATGCTTGGGCAGATGTCAAAAGAGCCTGCATGGCAGATTCTTATCTCAACAATCCTTTCAGCAAGGGCAAATGACAAAGCAACTCTGCCTGCTTCAAAAGAATTGTTCAGGAGGTATAAGACAATAAAAACATTGGCAGATGCAAATCCGAATGATGTGAAGAAAATTATCAGGAAGACGGTTTATTTCAACCAGAAGACAAAATATATACAGAAGACAGCAAAGATGCTTTTGGATAAATACAAAGGAAATGTGCCTTCTGATATGGATAAGCTTATGGAATTTCCAGGAGTTGGGCATAAGGTTGCTGGGTGTGTCTTGGTTTATGCGTTCAATAAGCCAGCATTGCCGATAGACACGCATTGCCATAGGATATCAAACAGATTAGGATTGGTAAAGACAAAAACAGCAGAGCAGACAATGAAAGCGCTGCAAAGAACACTTCCAAAAAAATACTGGCTTGTGTTCAATGAACTTCTGGTGATTCATGGGCAAACAATTTGCAGACCTGTAAATCCTAGATGCGATGTCTGCCCTATAAAGAAATATTGCGATTATTACAGAAGCGAATACTCTAAATCTCCTTCTTGAAACAGAAAAGTTTATATACTAATAGTGTATAATCATACACTAAAGGTGTATACTATGCTGACAAAAAACGAAAAAACAATCCTGAGAATCCTGCTTGCCTCGTTTGACACGCATAACTCTATCAATAATCTTGCAAAGCAGGCAGGCATAAATCCCAATGGAGCATTGAAAATACTGCGGAAGTTTGAGAAAGAAGGAATCCTTAAATCAATAAAAATAGCAAACATAAAATCCTACAAGATTGATTTCCAGAATGAAAAAACAGAATTGATATTGGAATTGGCATTTATGCCTGAGCTTGAAGGCAGGGTGAAATACAGGCGAGAAGACCTTAAAGAATTAGAGTCAGCTGCAGCATGCGCAATAATGTTCGGTTCGTATACTGGCCAAAAGAAAGAACCTAATGATATGGATGTGCTGTTCGTATTAGAAAAAGAGAAATATAAAGAATATAAGAAAAAGATAGAAGAGATAAAAGAGCTGCTTCCTGTCAAGCTTCATGAAATACTCCAGACAGAGCGGGACTTGAAAAACAACATATTAAAAAAAGACAAAATAATACTTGAAGCAATAAAGTCAGGCATTGTCTTATGGGGCAATAAAACAATAATCAAGGTGATGAAAGATGTCTATCCAGGAAAAGCTTAGCAAATGCCTGAAAGAAGGCGAAAGAGGGGAGCGCCATAAAGGCCTTAGAAAAATCCAGATAAGCGAAGAAAAAGTCAAAGGCCACCTTGACAAAGCAATCCATAATTTCAAGGCAATGCTGAATTTCCAGAGAAATGGCTTTTCAGACTGGTCTGCATCTGCATCATTCTACTGCCTTTACCATTGCTTATTGTCTATAATCGCAAAACAAGGCTATGAGTCAAGAAACCAAAGCTGCACATTTGCATTAATCGAATCAATGATAGATGAAGGAAAGCTTGCATTCAGCAAAGAAAGTCTGAGAGAGATATTTGACACAGAAATAACAGAGAACCTCGAGCATAGCAGCAAAATCCTGGATATCAGGGAAAACATGCAATATTCTATAAAGACTTCGTTGGAAGATGAAGAATTCATTGAATTAAAAGACAAGACAAAAAGATTGTTTGACATATTAAGAAGAGAGATAGAGAAATAATCTCCTGAAAAGAAATCCTAGATGCGATATCTGCCCTATAAAGAAATATTGCGATTATTACAAAGAAACTTATTTAAAAAAAATTATA
>JAGVIO010000203.1 GCA_020056025.1 archaeon | reverse complement strand
TCATATGTAGTTACATTGTAACTACACTAATTAATAAAGATTTCGCTTGTACAGAATATAAATCAAAAATTGCTTCAGAAAGCTAAACTCTTACTTAAAAAAGAAAAGTTTAAATACCGGAATTATTCCTAATAGTCAAAAGGGTCAAAATGAAAAAAATAATTATAATATTGTTTATGTTAACAGTTCTATTGGCAAGTGCTATTGCTGTTTTTGGGGATACTATAGGTTGTGTTAGTTTAGAAAATCCTAATATCCACACTGAGCCGGCATGTATGACTTGGTGTAAACCTCTACGAGCGGCTGGCTGCCAACAAAATGATCCCATAGTATTTCTCCGCAATAATAACTGTTATTGCGCAGGTGTTAATGATTGTGGTTTTGGATCTCCTCCAGGAAAATGTCGAGCAAATTCATGTCCTACTGGTGAAGAGCCAGCAGCCGATAGAAACTCAGGATGTGACTCTCCTCAAATATGTTGCAAACTATCTTCACCTGGACCAACCTCTGCAGTCACAGTAGTCTATCCAGAAGGGAATTATGCAACACCACCAATAGAAGTTATCGGGATCTATAGTGCTACTGAAGTAAATGCAGTTTCAGTTTCAATTGAAGATAATAATGGTAAATTTTGGGATGGCATGTCATGGGTAAATAACCCTACATATTTTCCTGCTTCAGTAGGGGGAGGCATCTGGATTCTCTCATCCAATATACCTTCATTTGGAGAAGGAATACTATATTCTGCTAATGCTGCGGGTTTTTGGTCTGAAACGCCCGTAGATAGTGATTCATCTAATTTTAAATGGTTGAATGATTGGGAACCAGGTGGTAATAACGCTGTCCCAGAATTCTCCACAATCGGATTGTTCCTTACAATAATCATTGCAGCAATAGGCATTGCCTTTATAATGTTTAGAAAGAAATAAACCTTTTTCTTTTCTTTATTTTATTATCTTGTAAACTCCATCTTTCATAAACACCTTATCAATCTTCACAGCAATCCCTTTCTGCTCATTCATCATCTGTGAAGAATCCATCTTTGCTGTTCCTGTTGCAACCAATTCATTTTTCAAAGTCATTACAGCAACAATATCTTCAGAATTAATCCCTGCTTCTAGTTTGCAGATTCCGGGAATCTTTAAAGTAATTCCATGGCAAAGAGCATCAACAGCATTGTCATTTACCCATATTTTGCCTAGATGCTGAATAGCGCTTTCAACAGGAAGTATTACTTTCCTAATCAGTTTATCATTTCCTTCATTCTTATAATACCAAAAAGCATCAATCAGTTCCTGTAATGTAACTTTTGTAGATTCATCAAATGGCCCAACGCGAGTTCTTCGAAGTTCAGCCATATTTGCTCCAACACCTAATTTCAGCCCCAAATCAAAGACCAATTTTCTTATATACGTTCCTGCTTCTGTTCCAACCCTAAACAATACATCCTGGCCATCAATCTCCATAACCTCAAAATAATATACTGTTCTCTCGCGCCACTGCCTTTTCACAGCACTTTTCTTAGGTGGCAATTGTTTTATTCGACCTACAAATTCATTTATTGTTTTTCTAAGCAAAGCTTCTTCAACAGGCTTATGAATATGCATCACACAGACATATTCCTTTCCTGCAAGCAGAAGAGAATGCACAACCCTTGTAGCTCTTCCAAGAGCAACAGATAATAACCCAGTTACACCAGGATCAAGGCTTCCAGAATGCCCTGCTTTGCTTATCCCAAGAATAGTTTTTACAAAATCACTTACCTGATGAGAAGTAGGCCCTTTTGGCTTATCAATATTGACAATTCCATATTCAATGATTTCAGAGCTAGGCCTGTCAGAAGGCTCGCATCCAAGCAATGGATTTGTTGAGCATTCTTTTTTGACAATCACATCTCTTCTTACTTCTTCAAACGGAAATTTGCCCATGAAATCAGCTTATCTGCTTCATTTAATAATCTTTCTTAAAAATAATAATTATAGAAAAACTTATTCGTCTTCTTCAATCTCAGAAGGCTTTGGAACAACAGCCTCTTTTTTCTTCTCAACTACTTTCTTTGCTTCAGCTTGCTTCTTCTCAGCACTTTCTTTCTTTCCAGCTTCTGTTTTCTTTTCTTTCTTGCTGTTTCTTTTCCTTAGCTTCTATTTTTTCTTCAGAAGGTGCACTGAAAAGCTCTACAGTTACATTTCCTTTATCATCTTTCTTAGCAATGACTTTGATATGATGAGGAGGATTCCTTATTCCATGCTTCCACATCTCTTCATTAAGGGATTTCCCAATCTTGACTTTAGAAACATCCCTGTCCTCAACCTTCATATGCTTTGCAAGGAATTCCCGCAAAGCCCTAACTGCTTTATTTGTCTTTTTCCATCGAGGAGATTTTATCCATTCTCTTCTGAGAGGAACATTATATTCCCTTTCAAGTATTATCTTGGATTCTTCTTCTTTCTTTGCCATTTTCAAGCCTTTGTCTTAGTCCTTCTCCAATTTCTTTTAATGTGCGTATGCCTTCCTGGATGCACTCTCCTTCCTTTTCCATAGATCTTTGGCACTGTCCAAAAAGGAGCCCATTTTGTTTGGTTGCCTTTCTTGGCCAATCTTTGTTTTTTAGCAGGTTCTTTATACCGTGACATTTTCTACCTTCTTTGCTTCTTTAGCAGCTTTTGGTTTTGGAGCTTCTTCTGTTTTGATTTCCTTAGGAACTTTGGGCTTAGGCTGTTGCTTAGGTGCTTCAGGCTTATGCTCTTCTTTTTTCGCTT
>JAGVIO010000190.1 GCA_020056025.1 archaeon | reverse complement strand
GTGCTCTTCCGATCTATGAAAGACTCCTTAGCTGCAAATATATTATCAGCGGTCATCAGCATCCGCGTATCGCATTGATTGATCGGTTGGGGAAAAGACATATAGAAACAGTCTGGCTTTTTGCTCCTGCAGCTGCATTCTGTCATCTTCATCCTACTGTCAGATATCTGCTCGCTTTTGCATGAGCAGGTGTATGCTTTGCTGTCATGGATCAGCTTCTCGGCAAATTCATAATATTTTGGGATATGGTCTGAGACATAGACAGTCTCATCAGGCTGTATATCAAGATATTCCAATACATCCTTTTTCATTGCATCAGCAAATTCCTGGGTTGATTTCTCAGGATTTGTGTCTTCAAATCTTAAGATGCATTTTCCCTGGTATTTTCTTGCATACAGGTAATTTATAAGAAAGCTTACTGCATGGCCTATATGGTTGTACTTCGAAGGCTCTGGGGCAATTCTTGTAACAACCTTGCCCATAACCGCATTCTTCAGTTCAGGCAGTTCTTTTCTTTCTTCTTTTCTTTTTTCCCTTTTCTCTTTTTCTTCTTCAAAATAATCAGGAACAATCTCAAGAAGCTTTTTCTTCTGCTCATCCTGCTGCATTGAATTCACTTCTTTGATGATTGCATTTACTTGCTTTGCAACATCCTTCATGTTGCTTTTTGCATCTGGAAATTCAGAGATAACTTTGCCTATCACAGCTCCTGGATTTGCTCTGCCGCTGAACTTTACAGCATTCTCCAGCGCATATTTCAGAATAGAATCTTTCATGTCAGCCATCTAAACACCTTGGTAAAGAATAAAGGCAATTTGTATATAAATTTAACTTAAAGTAAGGGCTTGCAGCAGAATAACCACGCCTATGGGATTTTGCCAGACCGCAGGCTGCTTTGCAGCGATAGGTTTATATATCTGCTTTTATTTTTGAGAACCGATGGACACAAGCGTAACATACGGCACAGCAGGATGCTTTATCGGAACAATACTTTCAATGCTGATAATAAAATACAATCCAAACCCTTTTATTCTTGTAATCCTGCCTATGTGGGGATTGGTAATGGGCATTGCAGTTGCAAAAGTTATGGATATAAAGTCAAAGAAAGCAAGATAGCTGTTCTAAATCTTTCTGTCTGTGCATTGCTAATAAAAACCTTATTGGAAAAATGTTCTTATTTGCTCGCCCAATTTCTGCTGCAAGATTGATGAGGGGCGAGGTGGATGAATTCCTTACATCGGCGGTGGAGGCATATCAAAAGAAATGTCAGGAAGGCTTCTTGGATGTTTTGCAGGCTTTTTGAAGAAATTCTTTACCTTTGCAAGCATGCCTGGCTTTTTCAGAAGAGGCTCTTTTGTTAATCTAGGCAATGGTGGAAGCTCTGGCAATGAAGGAAACTCAGGAAATTCTTGATGCTCTTTTTTCTCTTTTCTTTGCTCTGCTTCCTCTTTGATGATCTCTCTTTCTGCTTCCTTAAACAATTCTTCCTCTTCTGGCTTATATCTATACTTTGGCTTATATTCTTTCTCTAACTTCTGCTCTGGCTTCTGTTCCTGCTTTTGTTTCTCTTTCTGCTCAAACTTCTTCTCTTCTGTCTTCTCCTGAGAATGTTTTTTCCTTGCAGCAAAGAGTGCTTTTAATCTTCCCAGCTTTTCCACGTGCTCTTTCTTTAGCTCTTCTGCTATGTCTTCAGGAATCTCAGGAGCAGAAGGCATCTCTGCCAATTTTCTCTTATGCTCTTCAATCGGCTTTATCATCATATCATGCCTGATAAACTTCACAGGCCCTGTCGGTATTGTAGGAGGCCTCATTATGACATCTGGCTTTTTTCCGGCAAGCATGAACTTCTCCTCCTCAGCCCCTATTCCTGCTTTTCTCATCACAAGCTTCTGCTTCAGCCAGCTTATTTTTTCCTCAAACTGCTGGACAATGCCTTTGCTGTACTTGCCTTTCATGTCTTCAAGCCTTTTTTCCATTTCAGTCAGCAGAAGCTCAATGCTTACTATCTCTTCGAAATTCTTGTCAACCCTGTGCTTTATCTTTCTCTCAATCTCTTCTACTCTTTTTTCACGCTCTTCGCGCGCAGTCATGAACTGTTTTATCTTATCCCTCAAATCAGACATTGACTGGTTTATTGTACCTATCTCTGTCTTGCTCATCACAGATTCTTTCAGCCTTTTCTGCTCTGTCTGCGCAAGAGCTGATTCAAGTGATTTTATCTCGCTGACAAGCGCTGTTATGACTCTTGCATCTTTCTCGCTCAGCTCAGAAATCCTTGATTCAATTCGGTGTATGTCCTGCTTCAAAGAATCATCAATCTGGCCTTTTCTCTGTTCTGTGAAAAGTATTGCGCCTTCTTTATTTATGACCTCATCAATCTTTTTTTCCAGCTTTCTTATCTCAAAAAGTATCTTTTTCTTTTTTGCAGGATGAAGAGTTGCTGTTGTTTCCCTTATTGATTCTATATTCTCCTGCATGCCTTCTTTTGCAGATTCTTTTCTTTCATCTGCAACCTCTTTTGATGCAAGAACAAGGCTTTTTACAAATCTGTTAAGCTTAAGCTGGCTGAGATTTTCTGAAGAAGTTTGGTCTGCCATCTTACTTCATCATGCCGAATAATCCTTTTTTCTTTTCAGGAGCAGGCAATGGCCCTATTGGCGGAAGCTCTCCAAAACCCCTTGGCGGTGTTGGCCCAGGAGGCATTGGCGGCAGCTGTCCAAATTGCTGCTGAGGAAACTGCGGCCTTGGAAATTGCTCTGGCATTTGCCTTTGAGGCGGCTGTCTGCTTAGATCTGCAAACTCATGCCTTGGAGGCTGTGGAGGCCTTGGCATTTGCTGAGGCATTTGGCCAGGCGTCTGCTGCATTGGTCTCTGCTGAACAGGTGCTGCAAATCCAGGCGCTGGCCTTTCCCTTGGCAGCCTTTCTTCAATCATATCTGCAAGCGCAAGAATTGATTTTGCAATTGTCCTGTTCTGCTCTTCAAGCTCATTAAGCTTGCTCAAAACAGGCTCAAGATTAACTGCTGCAACTTCTTCGCCTTCTGTTTTCATGCTTTCTGTTGCTCTGCTGAAAATAGACATCAGGTCAGAAATCTTTTGTGATAATGCAATGATGGATTTGCTTGTATTTTCAGAAGAAACACTCTCAACTTTGCCTTTTATTTTCTGGACTTCTTCTTTGAGATCGTCAATAGTCTTGTGAGGCATTATCTCAAAATCTTCATCATCATCTGCCATCTGAACACCACCCTTTTGAAAATGATACCTATAATTATAGAGGGTATGTATATAAACCTATCGTTTTTTATTAGAGACGATAAGCAGCGTAAGATTTATATAGTTTGATAATTATCTTAAGCTTATGAAGCCAAGGACATTCATAATTTTCATAGCAATACTGACAATATTTTCTGCTTTGCTTTTTGCAGAGCCTCCTGAACTTTCAACAGGATTTGCTGTTGTTGATGTTGTCGGAAGCTTTTTTGTCGGAAAATCTATGTCTTTGCTGTTTCCTTTCGTTGTGCTTTCTACAGTCTTTGCAGCTGCATTGGTCTGGCTGTATGAGATTAGGCATAATAAATAACAAGAAATATTAGGCTTGGCTCAATAATAATTTTGTTTCTCTACATTAGGGACTATAAACATTTTTATATCTGAAAAGTTCATTTAATACAATAGGGGTGTTAGGGATACCTAAGATAAATCTTGCAGGAAGGGATGTAATAGGAGTAGACGAGCATTTTAACGGTGCTCAGCATAGGGGTGTTCCTCTTCTTATTGTAGGATATTATATCCCTGAGTACCGCAAGTTCACAAACGGAAATGAGCCGTATGAAAGAAAATGTTTTGCTTATTCCGGCAACCCTGCGCATAAGGGATCTTTCTTCAGGAGAGCAAAAGAATTCTTTGGCAGGAACAGGGATTTTGCTTATTCTGTTGTTGAGCCAAAGATATTGATACAGTATGGCTATGACTGCAGGGCAACTGCAATGGCAAGTGTAATAGCGCATCTTTACAATAAGCACAGCCTTGCAAAGAAGAATCCTGTTATTGTCGCGCATAATATAGACATGCCTAAGAACACAGAAGCTGTGAGAGATGGCCTTGAGAATCTGCTCTGTGATGCAGGACTAAGCTGCGACCTGCTGTTCAAGCCCACTGAAATCGGCAATAGGGCATTGCAGAAAGCAGACAGAGTAGGGTATTATCTGGGAGGCATCCGTTACAACTCCAGCCGCAGTTCACAATGGCCTATGCGGCATTATAAGATAGGTTTTGATTGTATAAATACATTCATTGAAAAGCATACGGGAGAAAAAATAGGAAATTCAATAAGGGATAAATATGACAGATGGGAAGAGACAATACTTATCAGATGCTGTGAGGAAAAGTATAAGAGGCGCGACCGCAAAAAATGACATTGAAAAATCTCGAGATAGAGCTGAAATTAAAAGGATTTTCAGACAAGACATTATCCTCTTATCTTTTCCATAACCAAAAATTCCTTGATTTTGTGAAAAAAGAGCCTGCTGATATCACAGAAGACGATATCAAATCCTATCTTGCATTTCTGATATCAGATAAAAGGCAGAAGCCTGCGAGCATCAATCTTGCAATATGCACTTTAAGGTTCTTTTACGAGAAAGTGCTTAAGAAAGATATTTTCAAAAACATATCCTCATTAAAGACAGAAAAGAAACTGCCTACTGTGCTGACAAAGGATGAGATAAGGCAGTTGCTGTCAGCAATCTCAAACAGGAAGCACAGATTATTGATTGAGATGATGTACAGCTCAGGGTTAAGAGTTTCAGAAGCAGTAAGCCTTAAGGTCGAAGATATAAATCCTGCTGAAAAGATAGGAAAAGTTGTTTCAGGAAAAGGAAGAAAAGACAGGATGATTATTCTTTCAAGGCATGCAGTAAGGCTGATGGAAAGCTATCTCAGATGGAGAGAGAAAAAAGGCATCCAGTCTGAATATCTGTTCCAGAGCAACAAAGACCATTCAAAGAATCTCACATCAAGGCAGGCTCAGAAGATAATAAAGGATATTGCCCAGAAAGCAGGCATAAAGAGAAGGATATTCTGCCATGCTTTAAGAAGCTCTTTTGCAACGCATCTTCTTGAATCAGGCACAGATATAAGAGTGATACAGGAACTTTTGGGGCACACAAATCTTGCGACAACAGAAAGGTATACTCTAGTTTCTACAACACAGCTGAAGAAAGTCAAAAGCCCAATGGACAGCATTGCAGCAAACAACAGCGAGTAGATGAAAGCAGCGAATGAAATAAGGGGTTGCTACCCCTTATAATCCCCTTCCGCCTCGCTACTCGGCAAGCCCCTGCTGGGGCGTTGCCGTATCTTGCTCGGCGGTGAAAT
>JAGVIO010000045.1 GCA_020056025.1 archaeon | reverse complement strand
CAAGTCAAGAGATATATTCAAGAACAGCAAGGCAAAGATGTCTTTGAATATGATATTTATGGCTGTCCTGCTCACTTGAAAGGGCAATTAACAATCGGAGATTTCACAAAGTGAAATCTTAAGAAAAAGGGGACAATTTTTAACGAATAATGAAACGATAAGAGAGGGGAGTTTCGTTCTTTATATTTTTATATTCCAAGGCAATAGGACTCTTCTTAAAGTGTCTTCTCCCTGCATATACGATAAAAAGATACCATAATTTGTAAAGGGTACATCAACGGCTTCAAGATCTTTTATCCTTGCCAACAAAGTCTGTGAACTTATCATACATCCACCGCAGTGTATTATCAATTTATACTCTTCAAGCTTCTTATTTTCTTGGAATTCCCTGCCAAAATTATGTTCTAAAACAACTCCAGGATATTTCTTTTTAAAAAAATTTGGAATCTGGACAGTTCCAATATCTTCTCCTATTCTAGAATGATTGCATGCTTCAACAATGAGAATCTTATCTCCTTTCTTTAATTCTTTCAAAGCTTTAATTCCTTCTACAAACAATTTAAGCTTGCCTCTGCTAAAATAATTAATCATTGTTATAGAAAAAGTTGTTAATTGTATATTATCAGGACACCATTTGCTCAAAATGTCTATTGCTTGCGAATCAGTAATAATTGTTTTTGGCCTTTTTTTGAAATTATTAATAAAATCCAGAAATCTCTTTTTCTCATTTTCATTCTTATCATTGCTTCTTGCTTTAGCTAGGTCCATTCTATATGAAATAGGATAAGCCCAATTTCTTGTTATATATTCTTCAGACATTGCTTGTGGCCTAAGGTATCTTCCAGGAGGTGTTTCAACGTCCATTGGAATATTTAATATATAATATTCATTCTTTTTTAAGAACGGAAAAAGTTCTATTTTTTGGTTCTTTGATTCAAAACTATCTAGAATAAAATTGAGAAGGGGTTGCCTATATTTTTCTTCAACTGCTCTTAAATTTATTTTTTTGTAAAATCTCAAGAGAGATATTTTTTCCCCTACGTTATTTATTCTATCTTCATCTTCGCAGTTAAATATATTATAAATAATTAAAATCTGTTTATCTAATTCTCTCGCTTTATCAATAATATCCTTTTCAGTCTTGAAATCTTTTGTAGATGGATCAATAATAAGTAAAACTAAATCGCATTCTTTTAAATCTGATAAGATCTTTTTTCTTTTCTTTTCGCCCAATATATCGTTTTCATCGGCTCCAGCAGTATCATATAATTTCACAGGACCAAGACCATGAATCTCCTGCAATGCAATTTTCGTATCTGCGGTTGTACCTGGTTTTGAATCTACTATAGATGTCTCTTGTTGTGTTAATAAGTTCATAATACTGCTTTTGCCTGAGTTCATCTTTCCAAAGATTCCAATATTATCTCTTTCAACTAGCATTTTTCATTCCTTATATATCGGATATTTCTTACAGATATCTTCTACTATTTTTCTTTTTTCTAGTATTTTGTTCTCATCTTTTAGATTATTTAATATATCAGAGATTATATCTGCTACTTTAATTATATCTTTTTTAGAGAATTTTCTTGTTGTTATTCCTAATGTTCCAATTCTAATTCCGCTAGGTTTTACCGGACTATTTTTATCAAATGGAATTAAATTCTTATTAACCAATATGTTTGCTTTTTCGAGCACTTCTTGAGCAGCATGTCCATCAATATTCTTATTTCTGAGATCAATTAAGATTATATGATTATCTGACCCTCCCGAAACAATATCAAACTTGTTTTTTATTAAGGATTGATAGAATACTCTGGAGTTGTCAACTAAAGTTTGAATGTATTTTTTAAATTCATTTTTTAATGCTAGTTCAAAACATATTGCCTTTCCTGCAATTATATTATTTAAAGATCCGCCTTGGATTCCTGGAAAAACCATTCTATCAATTTGTTCTGCATATTTATTTTTGCATAAAATAATACCTCCTTTTGGTCCTCTTAGAGATTTATGCGTTGTTAAAGTAACAAAATCAGCAAAAGAACATGGGTTTTGATGTAAACCAGTACAAACAAACCCTGCAATATGAGCAATGTCGCAAAGCAAGTATGAATTAACTTCGCCAGCAATCTCTTTAAATTTACTAAAATCAATTTTTCTTGGATAAGATGAATATCCTACAATGATTAATTTAGGCTTGTACTTACGAGCCAGTTCTCTTATCTTCTCATAATTTATAAGATTAGTAGACTCGTCAAGATTGTAGTGAACAATATTAAAGAATTTTCCACTAAAACTAAATTTGTTTCCGTGGCTTATATGGCCTCCGCTGCCTAGGTCTGCACTTAAAATAGTATCGCCGCTATTTAATACAGCGAATAAAACTGCCATGTTTGCTTGTGTCCCAGAATGCGGCTGGACATTTGCATGCTCAGCTCCAAATAATTGTTTGGCTTTTTCAATTGCAATAGCTTCAATTTCATCAACAAACTTTACTCCTGAATAATATCTTTTGCCAGGATATCCTTCTGAGTATTTATTTGAGATAATATTTGAATATGTCTGAAGAATTATTTTCTCTGGATAATTCTCAGATGCAATTAGGTTTATTGTATTTTCTTGATATCTTTCTTCTTCTTTTAGTAAATTCAAAATTTTAGTTACTGTCATTTTTTACCCTCTTAAAGAAATGTAACGAATCTCCCCATTTGCCAAAAGCAGTATTTAGGTCTATAGATTTTATCCTGTTCGTGATACAGTTTAAACAATCTTTAGATGATTCATTAATGCACGGTTTTCCTTGGTATAAGAGATAATTTTTCCTGTATCTAGTTGGTGTAACAATAGGCATTATTATATTAGCTCCAGCTTTTAACCCTAATTCTCTGCCAATTGGATTTAATGCCTGTAAAGCTGTAGTTGATGCTATATTTATATCAGGCATTAATAATCTTAATACCGCTATCATGTTTAGGCTTAGGTTAAGATTTCTTTCTTGATTATATCCCTGATAATTCAAAGGAACTTGATCAGACGGTATAAAAGGTCCCATTCCTACCATATCAACGTCAATTTTCTTAAAAAAAAGTAAATCGTCAGCAAGGTTTTCAACTGTCTGGAATGGTGCGCCTACCATTACTCCCGTACCAACTTGAAAACCTATTTCCTTCAAGATTTTGAGACATTTTTTCCTATTTTCAAAGCTCATTTCTTTTGGATGCAATCTTTTGTAATGCTCTTTATTAGAGGTTTCTATTCTTAATAAATACCTATGTGCTCCTGCATCAAAAAATCTTTGATAAGTCTTCTTATTTTGTTCACCAACACATAAAGTAATCCTAATTTTAGGATATCTATTTTTTATTTCTCTAACAGTATCTACAACAGAATTAATGAAATTTTTGTCCCTTCTTTCTCCTGACTGCAAAACAATAGAACCATAATCTGCCTCATTGCAAAATTCAACAGCCTTTAAAATCTCTTCTCTTGGCATACAATAGCGTATAGTTTTATTATTTGATTTTCTTATTCCGCAATAATAGCAATCGTTTTTACAGATATTCGAGAATTCGATTAAACCACGAAAATAAATATTTCTTGAAACATTTTTATCTCTTATTACTGATGCTCTTCTATGTAGCTCTTTTTGTTTTCTTCCTTCAGCAATTAGGTTTTCCATTATTTCATCTTTAGAAATACAAATCTCTTTCTCCATTTTCAATCCTGTTGAGATATTCAACAGTTTTTTCCCTCCTTTTTTCATCTGAGATATTTATTAATTCTTTCTTAATGATATCTTCCCCCTCTTGTTTTGTTTCTTTATCGGCATAATCAACTAAATATTCTTTCAATGTAGTTAAGGCATTTGGCAGACAATGTAGTTTTATCAACCCCGGCTTTGCTAAGTCCATAAAATCTTTGCCAACTCTTTTGAGTCTATAACACCCTGTACAAAAAGAAGGAACAAACCCTTGTTGTATAACTGATTTAATTATTTCACCTGTACTTCTTGTATCATTTAACAAGAACTGCTCTTCATCTTCTGGATTAATCAAAGATTCTTTATATCCTCCGGGATTAGTCTTTGATCCTGCACTTATCTGTGAAACTCCTAGGTTAAATACTTGTTTTCTCATTTCAGATGGTTCTCTAGTTGATAAAATCATTCCAGTATAAGGAACTGCACATCTTAAAACAGCAACTAATTTTTTAAAATCTTTATCTGAAACAGGATTAGGTATGTTCATTGCACATGGAGCATTCTGAGCACACTCTATCCTAGGTATAGATATTGTATGAGGTCCAATACTATACTTGTCGTCCAGATGCTTTGCATGCTGAATTAAAGCCAAGACTTCAAAACGATAATCATAAAGACCAAATAAAGCGCCTATTCCCACATCATTTAGTCCGTTTTCCAAAGCCCGATCCATTACATAAAGACGCCAAAAATAATCATATTTTTTTCCAGAAGGATGCATTTTTTCATATGTTTCTTGATGATATGTCTCTTGGAAAACAGTATAAGTGCCAATTTTTACTTTGTTCAACTTCTGAAATTCTTCTTTAGTTAATGGAGCAATCTCAACATTAATTCTTCTTATAGAACTTCCTTTTGAATCTTCAACACTATACGCAGCTTCAATAGTTTTCAAAAAATAATCAAATGAACACTCCGAAACATGTTCTCCCATCAACATTAGTATCCTTTTATGGCCTTGCTCAAGAATAATTCTTACTTCCTCTTTAATCTCTTCAAGAGTCAAACATTTTCTTTTCATATCCTTATTATCTCTTCTGAATCCGCAATATAAACAGTTATTTGAGCAATAGTTAGAGGTATACAACGGAGCAAAGAGTACAAGCCTGTTTCCATAAATAAGTTTTTTAATCTTTAGAGCTGTTTTGAAAAGTTTTTCTAGAGGTGTTTTATCAGAGATGTTAATTAATGCGGCTATCTCTTTTAATTCCAAACCTTTCAGTAAAAGAGCTTTAGTCAATATTTTATCAATTTCCTTTTTTTTTGGATTGATTTTCTCTTCTAGTAATTTATGAATAAGTTTTTCATCAATAAAGTAATCTTGGTTCATATATTAAACTTAAGTGCTCATATTAATAAAATAATCGTTAAATATTTAAACTAGTTATACCTAAATAGTTCAAAATGGGAACTATATCTCAATTAACAAACAATGAGAAAAAGACTCTCGCAATGTTGATTAGCAATGCAAGAGTAACGGACTCAGAAATAGCTTCTAAAATAAGGATTAGTCCGCAGGGTGTCAGAAAAATCAGAAAAAAACTCGAAAAAAGCCATATCCAAGAATATCGAACAATTATTGATTATGAAAAAATGGGCATAAATGTTTTTGCTATTGCTCAAATCAAAGTATTGAATAAAGACATCCTTAACAGTAAGAATATAATAGGTGCGTTTGAGATAAATGAAGCCAATATAACTCACATATTAATTCTTGGTTTTGCATCACTCGAAGAATTAGATGAATATAAAGTTAAAATTGCTAAAGATGCTGAAATCCAAAAAATGAATGTTGTATCCAGAAAAGGCTTCTTAAAGAATTCACCAGCAGATTTAATTAAAAGTAGATTATGTTAGAACGAAACTTCCCCCATGACTAAACGAAATGTTCCACTTGATACTTGTTCTCGATTGCTCTAACAAGCTAGAATTAACAGAAAGTCATTTTAACGTTTTTACTGCGTCTGCCTCTTGCACAAATACTGGAAAGGGGCACGGCATTCATCCCACAAATAAATTTATGGGTATTCTGCCTACGATTTTATAATAAGATAAAGATTTATATAAAAGAAAGCAAAAGCTTATTTTATGCAAAAGATACTCTTAGACACAAACTTTTTATTGATACCTTCACAGTTCAAGGTAGATATATTCTCAGAGATAGACCGGATTGTCCATGAAAAGCACAAAATCTGCATTCTCGACAGGAGCATTGACGAACTGAAAAAAATAATTGCAGACAAGGAGCAGAAGCTGAAAAACAGGCTTGCTGCAAAGATTGCCCTGCAGCTGATAGAAAAGAAGAATGTAGAAGTCATAAAGACAGAAGAGAAAGAAAAAACTGTTGATGATCTGATTGCAGGAATGGAAGGATATATCATAGCTACACAGGACAAGCTGCTGAAAAAGAAAATCAGCAGCAGGAT
>JAGVIO010000013.1 GCA_020056025.1 archaeon | reverse complement strand
CCTTACTCATGGCGAGGTACCTTCTTGCCTCCCTATGAGTCTTACGACTCATAGGACCTTATTATATTTTTCTAAAATTGAGATTTAGGACAGAGCCAATCAGTATATTAGGTTTAAATTTAGGTATTCAAGGAGCATATTATACTTCAACTAAAGGGAATGTCCAATGTTTTTCAGAATATAATGAACAGATGAAAATGAATCCTAATGGATTTTATTTGATAACTTCTTAATATACTTTGAAGTCAGCGCATATCCTGTAAATCCTTGGGCTTTGCTGGCCGCATCTGAATATTCCGAGAATCCTGCACTTTTTTCTGAGCTTTTTGCAGGCATTTGCTATTTTTTCTTCTGCGAGATGGAATTCGTCTTCGGGCAAAAAGTCATAGAAGTGTATAACTGCATTCTTCTTTGCTAATTTTATCGCTACATCAAGGAAATCCTCTCCGCCTTTCGGCAATGGCATTGCTATCCTGTCAAACTTTTTCCTAAGTGTAGGGACTATCATGCGCACATCTCCCTGGAAACATCTGATTTTGTTTTCCATCTTATTGAGCCTGACATTCTCAACAGCATATTTGTGGGCATCTGGATTTATCTCAACAGCATAAATCATCTTTGGCTTTGCATTCTTTGCAATTACCAATGGAAATGGAGCAATGCCTGAAAACATCACTAAGATCTCTTCTCCTTCTTTGACCTGTTTTGCGAGCCTTAATCTTTCTGTGCCAAAGCGAGGAGAGAAATATGTCTTTTCAAGATGAAGCTTCATCAGCACACCTGATTCCCTGTATTCTGTGTCTTTTCTTTTTGCTCCTGCAATTATCCTGTATTTCTGTATCCTAAATTCTCCTGTATGGGCTCCTGATTTCTTTGCAACAACCTTTATGTGTTTGTGAAGACTGAGCAAGGCATTGCCTATCAACTTTTCTTTCTTTTTCAGCTCCTTTGGAATCTCGATGATTGCAATATCGCCAAGCATGTCATAGCTTGTGACAAGGCGCTCAAGCTCTTTCTTTGTCAATCTGCCTTTCAATAATTCCTTTAATGTTGTCGGCTCTTTCATCCAAACCATTCTCCCAGGCCTTTCTGGTCTTTATTCGGCTCTTCTTTTATAACTTTGCTTAATGAGCTTTCTACCCTTTCTTTTGAGAAGTCGTGCTCTTCTATAAGCATCTGCCTTATTTTATCAGGATTCACTTTTCCGAATTTCAGGTCAAAGTCTGTATTTACTGGCATTTTATTTATGACATCATATATCTCTGTCCATGGAATATCAAAATGCTTGTCCCATTCTGTTTCTTTGAAAAGGCTGTCAAAATCTTTTCCATGTTTTTTAACAAGCTTGATGGCTGTTTTCGGGCCAATTCCTTTTATGCCTCCATAATTGTAATCTGTGCCTACCAACAGCGCCAAAGCAATAAGCTGCTCTCTGTCAATTCCCAGATTGTTGATGTTTTCAGAGAAATTTATTATCTTTGGCTTTATGTTGATGTATGCTGCTCCTATCTTTCTTTTGCCGCTGATTGTAAGATTCTTGACAAGATTGTTGATTCCGTAAAGCAATGAATCATAATCCTCGCTGACTCCTGCAAATGCTTTTGCATGATTGACAACATAAGCCATCTGCGCTTCGCCTTCTGACTTTGCCTGGATGACTGGAAGGCCAAGTGCTCTTATCAGCTCTTTGCTTTCTTCAATCATCTCTGTCGTAAGCCTTGATGTCCTTGAAGCAAATTTCTTCATCTCTTCTATGTTTCCTGCTTCTTTTGCTTTCTGGTATTCGTGCATTGCCTCTTTCTTTATCTCTGCTCTTCTTTCATGCTCCATGTGCTTTAATGCAGGCGGCTGGCCGTCAAATACAAAGCCAAGCTTGATGCCTCTGCTCATCAGATTTGTAGTCCTTGTGAAAAGGCCTGTCAGATGTGAAGTGACTCTTCCTCTGGAGTCTTTCAGCGGTGTTCCATCCGGCTGCCTTATATTTGAAAGAAACTGGTAAAGGATATTGAAAGAATCAACAATGAGAAGCTTGTCCTTCAGATCAGGAAAGTCTATTTCCTTCATTATCAAAAGGTCTTTCAGATTTGTTCCCATGATTCGCCTCTTTTTAGATTAGTTGTGAAGATTGTTTAATGACTGTCAGATATTTTTCACAACAAGCCCTTTCTTGAATTCTGTGGTTAATAATTCCTCTGCTTTTTTAGTAAGCTCTCCTGTTATCAAGATAATCACCGGTAATTTCTTTAACTGGCCCTGGACAAATGCTGCGCTTAAGTCTGCATCTGTAATCTTTTTCTTGTTCTTAGCCTTGCAATAATAATCAAGCAAACCAACAACAGAAGGAAGCCTGATGATGAAATCTGCTTCTGAATTTTTTCTCACGAGTTCAAAATGTTCTATTTCAATATTGTTTTGTTTGAAAAATGCATT
>JAGVIO010000179.1 GCA_020056025.1 archaeon | reverse complement strand
CCTTACTCATGGCGAGGTACCTTCTTGCCTCCCTATGAGTCTTACGACTCATAGGACCTTATTATATTTTTCTAAAATTGAGATTTAGGACAGAGCCCATAAAATAGAAAGATTTATATATATTAAATATTTACATAGTATTAAATATATTAAATATTGGAGGTAATTTAAAGATGCCAACTATAACCTTGTCAGTTCCGGAAGACTTAAAGCGCGAAATGGACGAAGAAAGAGATATAAACTGGTCTGAAGTAGCAAGAGCTGCAATTAAAACAAAAATATCCCAGCTGAAGATATTGAAAGCAATATCTGCAAAGTCAAAATTGACAGAAAAAGATGCCTTGGAGTTAGGCAGGAAAATAAACAAATCTCTGCATGAGAGATATGCCTAATAAAATGGAATTGGTTATTGATGCTAATGTTTTAATGTCTGCGCTTATAGCCACAGAAGGAAAAACCTACGATTTGATATTTAACGATAGGATCAAGTTATTTGCGCCCGAATTCCTGATGGAGGAATTTGAAAAGCACAAGGATGAAATTTTAGAAAAATCAGGGTTGTCTTATTCGGATTTTAAGCTATTTTTGTCTTTGGTTGCCTCTGAGATAGAATTTGTTCCAAAATCTGAATTTGAGGCGTTTATATCCAAGGCATATGAAATAACGCCAGACAAGAAGGATGCAGAATATTTGGCATTGGCTTTGAAATTAAAATGTTATATTTGGTCAAATGATAAGATATTGAAAGAGCAAAACATAGTTAAGGTATATAATACAAGCGAATTATTGAAGCTAATTTTATCCTGACCCAAACAATTAAATAGTTCTGTTTGTTACATTTTCTTTATGAACCAGATAAAGCATTTTATCCACCTATGTGCAGATATTATAAGAAAGCATAAGTTTGCATTCTTTTGGATACCTGTATTTCTTGCAATGGCTGTTATATTTGTTTTCAGCATAATGCCTCCGAAGCAGGTTGAAAAAACAGGAATTGAAGGTTTTGGCTTCAGCTTAAACAATCTTCACTTTGTGGCATATTTTGCATTAAGCTTTCTTTTGGGAATTGCACTCTGGCATTCTAATAAAGGTTATTTAAACAGGAATCATTACATTCTGGCAATACTTGTCTGTGTTGCGTTTGGCTCCTTAAATGAATTATTGCAGTTCTTTTCTCCAGGAAGGACGCCTGATTTCCTTGATGCAATGAACAATGGGATTGGAGCTGTTATTGCTCAGGGATTTAGATTTGTTTTACGGCTTGAGAAAAAGTGTTTAAGAAGGATTTTCTAGGCTCTGCCTTTGCAGGCAGAGGTTGATCTGGGCTCGCGATTATATACTCGCTGTCCAATTACTCGGATTTTCTTCTCCCCCTGACTTGCGGGGGGAGAAGAAAATCAGTCCTTTAGACCAGAAGCAGCCAACATATCAAATTCTAGAAAAGCTTATATAATTCAAGATATAATCCAATTAATATGGAAAAGAGGTATGGATTCTTATTTAGCATCCTTGCAGTAATTTTTGTTATATCCCTCTTCTTTGACCAGATGTTCCTTAATTTTGTTTCAGAATCAAAGATTTTGAATGAGATCCTGTCTTTCCTGTTTGGCTGGGAAGTTATTTTTGTCTTGTTTTTTGCATTGGCTGTTTATTTTTATATAAAAGACAGGAAAACATTGATTCCGTTGGCTGTAAGCCTGTTCTCTTCAATGGCTGTAGCTTTCTTGTTAAAATTGATTATTCAAAGGCCAAGATACTTTATTGAGAAATTATATCCTATAATACATCTTCCTGATTATTCTTTCCCAAGCATGCATACAATTGCTGTATTTTCCCTTTTGCCGATTTTATTCCTGAAAGCCAAAAGATTGAGATGGCTCTGGCTTTCTTATGCAATTTTGGTTGGCATAAGCAGGATTTTATTGAAGCAGCATTATCTCAGTGATGTTATCGGAGCTGTATTGATTGGGATATTGGTTGGTGGAACAATAATCCTTTTGAATCCAAGACTGTTTGAGCATAAGAAAAGAAAAGTCTTGAGAAAAAAGATGCGATAAAATTATACCTTCTTATTTTTGAGGGCCTTTTCAACATCTTCCTGTATCTTTCTAGGGTAATTTTTGAGATACGACTCTAGTTTATTCTTATCAATTCGTTTCTTTATCTGCTGCACAGCCTCATGCTCAATGTTCTGCTTGAATGCAACAAGATCTATCAGTGTCTTTTCTATGTCTGAATATGGAAGATAGAAGCCGCTGTCATCGCAATAATCAAAACCAAAAAGATGCTCTTTCTTTACCCTGTGGATAAGTACATTTGCTCCCATCACTTTCTTAATGCCTGTTCTGACGTTTCTTGATGTGATTATGATAGGTATGGTTTCCTGCGCCCACAAGCTGTGAAAGCTTAATGCTGACTGCAATCCAAGATATGCTGGCTTAAAGCACAAGACGCTGAGGCTTGCATCTTTATGTTTTGTGTAATATCCTTTCGCAAGCCTGTGTATCTTTCCCTGCTTAAGAAGCTTATTTATTATTATCTTTGCATATTCTGTCTTCTTATGTTCCTTTACAATCCTGCCTATAGAACTGAACGATACTACAGGGCTCTTGTCAAACAAGCGCTCTATTTTGTCAAGATATTTGCGTTTTCCCATTTTTGTCGGATATATTCAATCATCTCTGATGATGAAGGAGCTATGCCTTCAAGGATAATCGCTTTAAGGTCCTGCTCGTCAGTTGGTTTTTGGTATGCCTTGATCAACTTGTTGAGATGCAAGGCAATGCTGGTCTTGGCTAACTTTATAAGGAAAAAGATATCATATAAATCACGTATCTTGAAACGTTTGAGATATGCATTGACTTTTTCTTCAATAAACTCTTCTGGCGTAAGGCTGTAGACTGTCTGGATAGTGCCGTCAACTGCTTCATAGTCAGTGAGATGGCCTTGTTTTTTTTGGAATGTTGCTTCCAGCCTGACAGAAGTCCTGTCAAGCTCAAGTTCAGAATATATGCTGTTCTCTGACACTTTTTTCTTTAGGATACGAAAACCCCTTTGCTCAAGCGCTTTGAAAAGCTTTGCGATTGCTTCATGGTCTTTAGGCAGATAGAAATCTAAATCTTCTGAGAACCGTTTGCCGCCATAGCATCGCCATATCGCTGTTCCGCCGTGGAAGACAGCCTTGTCAAATGCCTTGTAGAGCTCTTCGACAATGATGTCCTGGGCTGCAGCTATCTTGCGGTGCGATTCTTTCCTTATCCTTAATGCGAGCGGTATTGCCATTTTTACCAAAGTTATATATATAGATAACCTAGGTGAAACATGTATTTAAGGCTTTCGCATTCTAAAACTTTTTAAAACAGCCTTTACTTTGTAGTCTTAGGGGGTATTAAATTTGGCAAGAGCGCTTACTGTTGATTTGGAAGACTGGTTTCAGGTGTATAATTTCAGCAGAGTCATACCTTTCTGCGAATGGCATAGCCAGGAGCAGAGGATAGTTAGGAATACCCAGAGATTGCTTGACATTCTTGATCAACATAATACAAAAGCAACCTTCTTTGTCTTAGGCTGGACAGCAGAGCATTATCCGTTTTTGGTTAAGGAAATACAGGCAAGAGGCCATGAGATTGCTTGCCATGGATATAATCATAAGCCAATATTTAAAATGAACAGGCATGAATTTAAAGAAGATTTGGAGAAAGCTGTAAATGCAATTAAAAAAGCAACAGGTTTTGTTCCAAAAGGCTTCAGAGCACCTTCTTTTTCTGTCAGGAAAGATACCTTATGGGCATTGGATGTTTTGAAGCAGAAAGGATTTGAATATGATTCATCAATGGTTCCTGTAAGCCATCCTGATTATGGAATAAAAGGCATTCCTAACAAGCCGTTCGAGATAAAAGGCGTTAAGGAATATCCTATCTCAACTTCTTATGGCTTTCCTGTCGGAGGAGGATATTTCAAGGCATACCCTTATTGGTTTACAAAGTTTCTTTTGAAGCAGAACAGGCATGCTGTTTTCTACATCCATCCATGGGAGTTTGACTGTAAAATGCCGAGGTACAATCTTCCATTGCTAAAAAAGTTCAGGCATTATATTGGCTTAAAATCAACTGAAAAGAAATTCAGAAAATTGTTAAAAGATTTTAAGTTTGGAAGGATTGATAAGTTACATTAATAGCTCGCCTTGAAACAAATTCAAAGAGTGAT
>JAGVIO010000175.1 GCA_020056025.1 archaeon | reverse complement strand
CTTACTCATGGCGAGGTACCTTCTTGCCTCCCTATGAGTCTTACGACTCATAGGACCTTATTATATTTTTCTAAAATTGAGATTTAGGACAGAGCCCAATAAACCTTAAATACTTTTGATAGATTACTTCAATCATGCAAAAGATCCTAAGAATAGGTGAAGAAGAATATGTTATTAGTTGATGTTCATGCTCATTTGGACCACCTTAGATTTAAGGATGATTTAGATTCTGTAATTCAAAGAGCAAAGGATGCTGGTGTAAGGGCTATTATAACTTCTGGAGTTAATTCTACTACAAACAGGAAGGTTCTTGAAATTGTAAAAAGATATGACATTGTCAAAGCAAGCTTTGGGCTTTATCCAATTGATGCGCTTGCTGCTGAATTAGATAAAGAAGAAACAACTGGTGCTCAGTCGTCAGAGACGTCTGGCACCCTTGCGCAGGGTTTTTCAAGAGACACTGAAGCAATTGATGTTGAGAAAGAGCTTGCATGGATTGTTGAAAACAAAGACAAATGCATTGCAGTAGGAGAATGCGGAATGGATTATCATTGGGTAAAAGGAAAAGAGGCTGAACAAAAACGAACATTCCAAAAAGTTATTGACACTGTTGAGAAAATAAAAAAGCCGATAATTGTACATTCAAGAAAAGCAGAGCAGGATGTTGTTGATATGCTTATGAGCTCTAAGCTGAAAAAGATAGTGCTGCATTGCTTTATGCCAAAGAAAAGCCTGATTAAGAAATGCGCTGATCTGGGATGGAGCTTTTCAATACCTCCTGTGATAACAAGACTGCAGCATTTCCAGATGATGTCAGAGATGATAAATATTAATCAGCTGCTTACTGAAACAGATTGCCCTTATCTTTCTCCATTTCCTGCAACAAGGAATGAGCCTGCTTTTGTTTTGGAAACTGTGAAAAAGATTGCTGAGATAAAGAAATTTGATATTGAAGAGACTGCTAATTCTATATATATGAATTATACGAATATGTTCTTATGAATCATTTAAAGGGATGACTAATTTATAATCTACGATTTCGTCCAAAGTTTTGTATATCTGATTTAATTTTTCCTGAAGAGCTTCTTTTTCCTGTCCTGATTTAAAATTTTGAGAATATCCTTTGTATTCATCACATTGCCCGCAATATTCCAAATGGAGATTAAGAACCCTATTCTGCTTTGTCTTTATTTCATACATCGCAGTATCCATCCTCTGATGGCAGCTGTTGCATAAAAGCAATAAGGTCATATTGATGTTAAAAGAGAATTGGATTTATAAGGTTTTTCAGGAATTTAAAGATTATAATCCTAAGAATTTAAAGAATCAATCAAAAAAAATAAAAAATAAATGCTCAATGCGTTACACATCAAGCGTTAACCGTTCTTGAAAACATAATTAGAATTTCTTATGCTTCTGATAACAGTCTCTGCAGTATACTGGTTTGCCTTCTGCTGGCTTGAAAGGAACTTCGCATTCCTTGCCGCAATCTGCGCAAACAGCTTTGTGCATTTCCCTTGGTCCGAAACCGCCACCGCCACCGCCGTTGCCGCCCCTGAACCCTGGTCTTCCACCGAATCCCATGTTTATTACCTCATTCAAATGATTTACTTTCTTATACAAACAATCTCTAATCTTTAGAATTAGATATTCTTGTATAACAGACCGAAATAATAGGGGTATGTTTATAAAGATAACTGTTTTTGGGGGTTTTGTGAGTGATTTTGCTATGAAGATAGAAAATACGCCTTATTATTCAAAATGCACAGGGAGGCTTGCAGATGGTTGCAAGTATTGTGTCAAAGGAGAGAAATTAGTGCTTTTTGTCACAGGAATATGCCCTCGCAAATGCTATTATTGCCCTATATCTGACAAGAAATATGGCAAAGATGTGATTTATGCGAATGAAAGGCCTGTTGAAGAAGGAAAGAATGCTGTAAAACAAATAATTAAGGAAGCTGAAATTTGCGATGCAAAAGGAGCAGGATTTACTGGGGGAGATCCTCTGTGTAAAATGAATAGAACTATTAAGTTCATTAAGGCGCTTAAGAAAAGGTTTGGCAAGAAGTTCCATATTCATCTTTATACTTCTTTTGACTTGGTTAATAAGAAAAATCTTACAAAGTTGTTCAAAGCAGGGCTTGATGAGATAAGGTTTCATGCTGACATTGATAATGATAAGCTTTGGAACAGAATATTAATTGCTTGTAAGTTCAATTGGGACATTGGAATAGAGATTCCTGTTGTGCCTGACAAAGTCAAGCAGACAAAGAGGCTGGTTGATTATTTTTCTGACAAGATTGATTTTTTGAATCTGAATGAGCTTGAGGTTGCTGACAACAAAATTAGCAGGCTTGCTGAATTAGGATATATGACAAAAGACAGGATTTCTTATGCTGTAAAAGGCTCTGAGAAAGCTGCGATTGAAATGATGAAATATGTTCTAGCTAAAAAGTATAAACTAAATGTGCATTTCTGCACTGCAAAATTGAAAGACGCTGTGCAGCTTGCCAAGAGGTTATTGAGAAGGGCAAAGAATGCTGCAAAAGAATATGATATTGTTGATGATGAAGGGCTTTTGATAAGAGGAGCATTGTATTATAATGGCAATCTGAATCTGCTCAGGAAAAAGCTGATGAAAGAGTTTGATATTCCTTCTGAATTCATAGAAACAGATAAAGAAAGAAAAAGATTATTGACAACAGCTGCTTTTGCTGATGAAAACAAAGATATCCTGAAGAAGAAAGGATTAAAGGTTGCAATTGTGCAGGAATATCCTACCTGGGACAGATTGCAAGTTGTTGTGGATTTCTTATAGTGTATAGTGCAGTGACATATGTCACCAGCACTAAAATAAGTTCTCAAAAGCGAAATAAATCTTAGCTGGAGTTTTGTCGTTCAGACTGCTGTGTGTT
>JAGVIO010000225.1 GCA_020056025.1 archaeon | reverse complement strand
GTAATGGCGCAAAAATAGATGCTCAGAAGAAATACATAGGCAAAAGGGTCTATGTCATTGTTTTAAGGGATTAATTTGGGACTTTATTGTCCCACACCCCTCCAGCACCTTAAATCTATTATACAGATGCGGACTTTGCTTTTCAAAATCAAGGTCTTTTTTAGCAACAACATCATAGATTTTTTTGACAATGCCTCTTATACCATTTACTCCGTCTACATCTTTGACCTGCTTATATTCGTTGTATGATTCGAGATAACTTTCTATGTTTTTAATATGCTGCTCCCTGTTTTTCTCTGTTGCAAAATTCTCCAAATCAACTTTTTGATGGACTGATCTCTCGTGTGAGCTTATTTCTTTGATGTGAGAAACCAAATAGCTTGCGCCTACATAGCTCAGATAAACAGCTCCTGCTGCGATTATGCCAACACATGCCTTTTTCCATTTGCCTGCTTTTTTGTTGTATGTTCTAATTGCTTCAAAGAAATCTTTGGGGTTCTGTGCCAACTGGTACAGATAAGTGACCATCTTCACTTTTTCTTTTGGAGCATGCTTGCTTGCCAAAAAGTCCAAAGCGCCTAAAGTAAGTTCCCGTGTCTCAAATTCCTGAGCATATACTTCTGTTTCTATCTTCTTGCAGGTTTTTGCGTCTATCCCTGACTTTTCCAGGCCTTTGCAGTAGATTTCAGTTTTTGCAGGTAGTTTTCCCATAAAATCCCTCAAGATGCTATAAAAACTAAGGAGTATATAAACCTTTCTATTTTTGTCACTTAAGAGTAACTATGATTTGAAGGCAGGACAATCTCTCAATATCTTTTCCAGAACCAAAATATTTATAAAACAAATGCGCGTTTGAAATTCAAAAGAGGAGATAACATTTACATAAACTGAAAAGCGGTGCTGAGACATGGGATTTTTTACAGGATTTTTTAACAAATTTTTCGGAAAATTATTTCTTAAGAAAAAAGACATAAAATTAGGATTATACGGGCCTCCGAATGCAGGAAAGACAACTCTTGCAAACACTATCTGCAAGGATATTCTCGGAGAGGAGATGGGAACTGTCTCTAATATTGCGCATGAGACAAGAGAGATACAGATAAAGGAGCAGATATGCATAAAGTCAAAAGACGGCAAGAAAGAGCTGATGTTCAACCTTGTTGATACTCCTGGAATAGCAACAAAGATTGATTATGAGGATTTCATGAAATCAGGAATGAAAGAGGCTGAAGCAAAGCAAAGGGCAAAAGAAGCTACAAAAGGCGTTGTTGACGCAATCAAATGGCTTGACGAGATGGATTCTGTTGTGATTGTCTTGGATGCAACAAAAGACCCTTATTCACAGGTCAATATCACAATCGTCGGAAACCTTGCTGCAAGGGACATTCCAGTATTGATCGCAGCAAACAAAGTAGACCTCAAAAAAGCAGACATTAATAAAGTCAAGGCTGCTTTCCCTCAGTATGATGTTGTGGGAATATCTGCAAAATACGGAAAGAATATCCAGGATTTTTATGATGCATTATTCAAGGTGATAAGATAATATGAGCTTAACATTACAATTTGTGCCGTACAATGACATTGTAGCATTAGGATCTGCACGCAGAGTGAATAAATTAATGAATATAGTAAAAGAAAATAAAGTTGTTTTGCTTGAAGGAAGGCTGAAAAAAGAGGAAGAAGCTGACCTTATCTCAATTGCTATGGAAGAGATTGACAACAAGTTCAAAGGCATTGAATTGGCAGTCATTGACCCAAAAAAAGAGGACAGCAGGAATATGTTTAAGAACATGAAGACAGGATTTGTTAACTTAGTTCTGGGAGACAGGCAGGGCTTTACTGTCATCGGGCCTGCGACGATAATCAAAGAAATCAAAAAAGATCCTAACAACATACAATTATTTACAATGGATGCTGGCTCGAAAAGAAAGAGAGAAGCACAGCAAAAGCTTGCAGACGCTGCTGCAGCAAAATAAGGAGATAAATAAGAGGAAAATATGCCACACCAACAACCTTTTTGCGTTCGCAAAAAGCTTGACCAAAAATTCGTCGGATTAAACACAAGCTTTAATCCAACTGTCAGGAGATAAAATATGCCACACCAATGCGTCAGATGCAACAATTTCTATGAAGATGGCGACAAAATTATTCTGAGCGGATGCCCATGTGGCGGAAAACTTTTTTTCTACATCAAGAAAGAGAAGATTGCAGAGCTGAAAAACAAGACTGCTTCTCTGTCTGAAGAGCAGAGAAAAGAGATTGAGACAGATGTTTTTGACCTTGTCGGAAGCGAGATTGACAGGGATGAGCCTGTTGTTCTGGACATAGAATCAATTCGCGTGTTAGAGCCTGGAAAATATGAATTGGATCTGGTGCACCTGTTCAAGAAAGATCCTCTGATTTTCAAGCTTGAAGAAGGAAAGTATATGATTGATATTCTGCAGACATTCAAGCAGTTTGTCGGCAACAAGGGAAAGGATAAAGAAAAAGGCAAATAAGCTGTTTTCTATGTTTTCTATATAAAGAAGGAGTATATACAAACGTGTTTAGCTTATTTTATGTACATAAAGTATATATAAATTGATGACTATTATTATTTCTATCAAACCATGAGAAGGAGGCGAAATAAGTAACTCTTTCGAGTGACAGATTAGAGACAACAAAAAGCAATTACAGAAACTATGAAAGTCCTGCAAAGGCGTGCGCATTGATTGCAGGCTGTGCATCAACCAAATTTTGGAGCGCAATTGTTCAAAAATATGCCAACCAAAAATAAGTGATAAAACATAAATCGACTATTTAGCGTCGATATTAAACGTAACTGACAAGAGGTTTTATATCAAAACCTGTTGCTTATTGATGCAACACTCCTCTTGTCTTTTATTTTATTTTCAACCCCTCACTCAAGAACAAGAGTTCTTGACAAGTTTTCCGCAAACAGGCGTTTACCCCCTTTAATTCTCGCGCCTGAATTATTTTTTTAGGACAAAATAGGCTTTTTTTGGCTTATTTTTGTTTTTATGGATTTTTTGCTTTTTTTTAGAATTTTTTTTGAATTTTCCTGCAGATTTCAATTTTTCATTTTATCGTCGAGAATGCAAAAACACAAACAATAAAGTTTATAAATAAGTTCTGCTTCTAGGCTCTGTCCTAAATCTCAATTTTAGAAAAATATAATAAGGTCCTATGAGTCGTAAGACTCATAGGGAGGCAAGAAGGTACCTCGCCATGAGTAAGG
>JAGVIO010000185.1 GCA_020056025.1 archaeon | reverse complement strand
TTATGCTTCTTGATATATGAAATTCAGCTAAGATACTACATAAAAATCAAGAAAAATACCAAAGAATTCAAATCTGATAAAGAGATATCTATTGCTCAATATTTCGATAAAAAGAAGATAAAATGCATTTATGAAAAAGAGTTGAAATTAGGACGCGATAAATTACATCCGGATTTCTTTTTACCAGAATTTGATGTATATGTAGAATATTGGGGCAAATGGCCCGGAGATTTTGATTATAGAAAAGAATGCAATCATAAAAGAAAAATTTATGAAGATTTCAATATCAAATTGGTAGAACTTTACCCAGATAATTTAACTTCATTTCAACAATTAGATTGGAAATTTACAGAACGATTATTAAATATACTAAAGAAAGAAAGATCTTAACCGAAAAATCCCCTCTTCCTCAATCAATCCAAGGGCGGGCCAAGAAAATCTTTTTTTCTAAACAATCTTCAAAATATCAGAAACATTTTCAATCTCAAAATCCCATTTTCCTTTTGGGATTTTGCCTTCAAAGCCATATCTGGCAAAGCACGTCTTCATTCCAAGCAAATGAGCTCCTTTCATATCCCTCAAAGGATTGTCTCCTACCATTAAGCATTCAGAAGGCTTCACTCCTAACTTCTTCAATGCAGCTTTGAACGGCAGCTTAGAAGGCTTTTTCCTTCCAGTATCTTCAAATCCAACAACAACATCAAAGAAATCTGAAATCCCCATCGCAGTCAACCTAAGCCAAGCCTTGATCTTAGGAGCATCTGTGACTATTGCCAATTTCAGCCCTTTTCTCTTCAGCAAAGCAAGTGTTTTCCTGACTTTAGGATAAGGCTTCATAACACTTTCCCTGGCTTTCCTGTAAGCATTCACAGCATGCGCTAATTTACTATAATCAACCTCTCCCACAACTTCAGTCAAAAACTTCTGGAATATCGTAGAGTCTTCCATGTCATACTTATGATAAAGAGAATACAGGACTTCCATGCCTTTCTGTTTAGGGATATTCAATCCAGACTTGATCATAGCAGAAACAGCAGAAGAACAGCAAACTTTTTTAAAATGCAGAAAATCAATAAGTGTATTGTCTAAGTCAAATATTACAGCTTTTATCACTTCTTCCTCACACTCAGCCTAAAGCCTTTATCAGTAGCCTCAAATTTCTCAAGAATCTTTAATTCCTTCTCATCCCATTCTTTTTCTTTCACAACTTTAGCCAAAGCATAGATATCCAAGTCAGTCACTTCATCAAGCTTTTTCATCTTAGTCAAAGCTTCAATAAGCTCTTCCCTTTCAGGAGTATTCTTAGAAGGGAATTTCAAGCTGGAATACTCTTTGACAGATATCTTGTTATCGCTTCCAACAACTATTTCAATCTCATTTTTCTTGCAGAATTCAATCAGTGCTTCTTTCAGCTTTTCCAATTTCTCATCAGCTTCATGATTGTACTCTTTCTGTTCTTCTTTCAGTTTTACATACTGGTTTACTAATTTAACACCCGAATCATTAAGGTATTCATTGACCTCTTTCTCTGCTAATTTCATCTCATGCTTCCATAAGGGACATATTCCTTGGAAAGAGCAGTAATTGCACAATGCAGATTCATTAGGCGGAAACGAAGTAGCTGTTTCAATCTTCTTGATCTGCACAATAACCTCTTTTCTTAGATCCTCTAATTGCGAAACTGTCCTGAAACTATCCAATTCCTTATCAAACGCAACATAATGCCATACTAACCTTACTTTTTTGCAGTCCTTGTGATTCAGCTTCACCCACAAAGAATACATTGCTAATTGCCTGTCTTCATCTAATTTTTCTTGCTTAGGAAGAGAATTATTTGTCTTATAATCATGGACTTCATACACTCCATTCCCCATATCAACCAATCTGTCAATCCTTATGTGGAATTTGTATCCTTCTCCTAGATCAAGCATATCTCGGGTCTCAATATCTATGACTTTGCCCTGATCGAAAGGCTGATACCTGTTATAATAGTCAGTTAAATACCTGATTCCCATCTTCCTGTAATTCTCAGAAGTATATTCTTTCTTGTTTATTTTTACAGTATCATTCCAGTTCTCTTTCCAGATCTTGTTAAAATAATCCAATAATTCCTTCAAAGAAAGCAGTTTCTCGAATTTCAAGTCCTTATACAGTTTTTCCAGAGCTTCATGCACTCTTGAGCCAAGAAATGTTTCTACTGTATCTTCCTGCTCAACATCCACCTTGTCAATATATTGATACTTGTATTGCAAAGGGCATGTTTCATAAGTTCCAAGCCGAGAGTGGGAAAATGTTGTCATTTCATACCTAAAATATATCTATTCTTTAATAATATTCCTTTTCTATCAATCCTCCCACTACCCTTCTTCCCTATTCCCAATCAGTAAAGGGCAGGCTAATAACAATTTCAAAAAACCTTGCTTTTTGAAGAAATCTCATAACACCTTCTTGTATGTGCACAAATAAACGAAAGATTTATATATTATGTGCCCATACAATATCATATGACCTATACAGAGACAATAAGGCGGAATAACAAAGAGTACTATTATCTTACAAAAAACATAAGGCTCGGCTTGAACAAATGGAAGAAATTCAGGATATTCCTGGGAGATAAAAAACCTTCAAAAGAAGAGCTTAAAAAGCACGCAAAAGAGATAGAAGACAAGGCAAAACCATTCTTAAAATATTATTCATATCTTTCAGAGCATGATGCAGAAACTTTGGAGGATTTAAAGGAAAGTTATAAAATCTGGCTTAGGCATATTCCCAAAAGCGTAAAAGAGAAATTGAATGAGGATTTTGTAATAAGATTTACCTATCATTCTAACGCAATAGAAGGCAATAGGCTGACATTGAGGCAGACTGCATTGATACTAAAAGATAAGGTTATCCCTTCTGGAGTGCGGGCAGAGGATTATAATGAAGCAATAAACGGAAAGGAATGTTTGGATTACATCAAGGATTACAAAGGGGACTTAAATACAAAATTTCTTGAAAAAATCAATGAAATATTAACCAAAAATACAGGCATAGTGTATGGCGGAAGAATAAGGTTTTTTGATGTGCAGATACAGGGCTCAACACATGTTCCTCCGCATTATACTGAAGTTAAAAAGCATATGCTTAACTTCTTTAAGTGGTACAGCGCAAACAAGAATAAGCTGCATCCGTTTGAATTAGCTGCACTAATCCATGCAAAACTGACATGGATACATCCATTTGAAGACGGAAACGGCAGGACAGCAAGAACCGTCATGAATTTTATCCTGATGAAGAAAGGCTTTCCGATGTTTTTTATCCCTTTTGAGAAAAGAGAAGATTATTACCAATCATTGGACATTGCTGACAAAGGCGATTATAAAGGATATATTTCCAGAATGTTAAGGCTAATTATAGACCAGATAAGAAGTTATGGGCACAACAAAAAATAATCGTCTTTTATTTGTGCCCTTACAATATCCCCGCTCCCTTCCCTCTTCCCCAATCAGTAAAGTGCAGGCTAATAAACAATTTTCAAAACCACTGGCCATTCACCTGTCCAGTGGAAAACAATGCTTATAGCCAGTATCTCCCTGTAAAACTGCATTCTGAGTATACCACAACCCACTGGACAGCTGCCTGGGGGTGTGGGACAGAATTAGGCTATCCGAGCCAGTGAAGATTGTGCCATAAAGACGTGAGCATATCTGCTGTATCTATCCTATCTGCTCTTTTCTGTCCCAGTTGCCAGCCAGTTCTCTTTTTGTC
>JAGVIO010000005.1 GCA_020056025.1 archaeon | reverse complement strand
TTTTTTTTACCTTTTTTGTTTATAATAAATAAATTGTTCAAAAAACGTTCTATTTGGATATTTGAATTCATATATCCTGTCATTCTTGATACATTCAAACAAGCCTTTAGAAACATCATTCAAATACCTCTCTCCTAAAACGCTCATTCGTACAAGAATTGCAAAACATATCGCTAATAAACAAATAAAAAATATTGAAAAAGAAGGTTTATCTTTTGCAACATTAAAAAATGCAATAACAATGGTAACAATTAAGGCGGTTGCTTGGAGTAATGCTATACTATTGTTTTTTTGAATAGTGTCTAACTCTTTAAACCTTAGTTCAGCAATTAACGCTTGTTTATCAAAAGCATTTCCTTTAGTATTCTTCATTTTGTTTAATTATTGTTACGACTTTCTTAATTACTGGAATTATATACTGAAATATATAAATGTTACGATATGCTACGTAATGATATAAAACATTTGTATGGGATCATTGTTTCTAGTAAGATTAGATTTAATATATTGGAAGTATTGTTCAAAAATCCTTCTTTAAGACAAAGCGAAATTGCAAGAGCAATTAAGCAAAAGCAGCAGAATATCTATAAATCAGTTGATGAACTACAAAAGATTGGCTTAATAGAATGTCTCAATCCAGACAAGAAAGCTTGGAAATCTTATATTATAACTGACATTGGAAAAGAAGTGCTAAACTTTGGCAAAATTTTAACAGAAGATACAAAGAAAAGAAATGCTTCTTGACTTTACCACTTATTTTATAAACAAGTAGCTTCTTTTTATTCTTATGAAGCTCAAGCAGTTGCCAGAAGATTTTGCAGTAGAGGAATTGAATAAATTCGAGCTCAAAGAATCAGGAAACTATAAGCTCTATCTGCTCGAGAAGAAAAGCATGGAAACATTCTATCTTTTGTCCTATCTTTCAAAGAAAAACAACATTCCTGTTTCAGAGTTTGGAATTGCAGGGCTGAAAGACAAGCATGCAGTGACAAAGCAATATTTAACAATTCCAAAAAAATATGATATAAAGACAATAAAAGAGCAGAACTTCAGCCTGAATTTTCTAGGCTTTGTCTCTGAGCAATTGAAATCAGGAGATCTTCAGGGCAATAAATTCACAATAACAGTCAGAGATGTTAAAAAAGGCGAAGTTGAAGGGATAATTAACAAATCAAAGGCAATTGATCAAGGCATGCCTAATTATTTTGACTCGCAGCGCTTTGGCAGTGTTCTAAACAGGGAATTCATAGCAAAATATCTGATAAAAAAAGATTATGAGAAAGCAGTTAAGCTCTTTTTGACAGAAACATCAAAGTTCGAGAAAGCAGATGTTAAGAAAGACAAGAAAAAGATATTGGAAAACTGGGAATTCCTGTCAAAGATAAGCATCAAAATAAAAACATTCAGGATAATCATAGAAGAATTCCTGAAGACAAAAGACTGGCTGAAAGCATACAAGAAGATTCCAAACAATCTTAGGGAGATTTACATATCAGCATACCAGAGCTATCTCTGGAATGAATGTGTAAAAGAATTGTTGAGGCAAAAAATTGACAAAAAAAGATTATACTCTGTAAAATACAACATTGGCTCGCTGGAATTCTACAAAAGCATAAGCGAAGAAGAAAAGAAATCACTGCCAGAAACATTTAAGACAATAAGCCATGATATCAAGCCAACAGAAACAGAGAAAAAAATAATTGAAAAGATTCTTGCAAGAGAAGAGATAAAAATAGAAGACTTTGACATCAGGCAGCAGACAGACAGCTTCTTTAAATCGCATGAAAGAAAAGTGATAATATTTCCAGGCTCTTTCAGCATCTCAGAGCCACAAGTAGACGAATTGAATGACAAAGGCAAAAACAATAGGTTCAAATTCATCGTTTCATTCTCAATGTCAAAAGGAAGCTATGCAACAATTGCCACAAAAAGGCTTTTCAACCAGTAAAAGCAGATATTTGCATAAATCCAATAAATTTCCATAAGTTTTATAACTTATTCTCGAATTTATCTGCTGGAAGGCAATTCCTTTGAAGTGCAATATGCGATGATTAAGTGAACACCAATCGAAGCTTAGGCTGATGAAATGCGGTAGTAACTGCTGAGCATACACAGATTCAGAGGAATAAAGCCATAATTAGTATGCTCTAATCTCTTTAAGAAAATTATTTAATCACACAAACATATTCATATAATCTGTTCCTTCAAGCTCTTCTTCTCTTTTTACTTTTACAATAGCGTCTAAGAAATCTTTTTTGTGTACTTTAACTCTCTCTTCTCTTATTGCAAAATAACCTGCTTCTGTACAAACAGCCTTTATCTCTGCTCCAGAGAAATTTTCCATCTTCTTGACAATTGAATCAATATTCAAATCTTTGTCTAATGACATTCTTGAAGTATGTATCTTGAATATCTGTTTTCTTCCTTCTTCATTGGGATTAGGCACATGTATCAGCCTATCCAATCTTCCAGGCCTGATTATAGCAGGATCCAGTATATCTTTCCTGTTTGTTGCAGCAATCACTTTTACATTTCCCAATGACTTAAAGCCATCTATCTCTGCAAGGAATTGCATAAATGTACGCTGAACTTCTCTTTCTCCAGATGTTCCGATCTCTATCCTTTTTGCAGCAAGCGCATCAAGCTCGTCAATGAATATTATTGCAGGAGCCTTCTCTCTTGCAAGCTGGAATACTTCCTTTACAAGTTTAGCGCCTTCTCCTATAAATTTCTGCACAAGCTCAGAAGCAACTATCTCAATAAAAGTTGAATTAGTAGCAGTTGCAACAGCTTTAGCAAGTAAAGTCTTTCCTGTTCCAGGAGGCCCGTGCAGAAGAATTCCTTTTGGAGGAGTAATCCCAACTGCCTCGAACAATTCAGGTTTTCTCAATGGCAGCTCAACAACTTCCTGGATTTCTTTGATTTGCTCATTTAATCCGCCTATGTCTTTCCAGCTGATTGTCGGCTTGTCCATTATGACAAATGATTCAACTGCAAACTTCTTTGACTGGGGAATCTTTCTGACAATAGTCAGATTTTTCTGCTCAACAAGAACACTGTCCCCTGCCTTTATCCCCTTTATGTTTGCAGCAATAGAGACCATAAATTCATTTCCGTTTGGAATCTGTATAAGCGCTTCATCATTAACAATCTCTTTGACAGTTGCAGCCATTAACGGCACTCTCTTGAACTTGTCCAGCTCTTCTTTAAGCTGCTCAGTTGTCTCTCTAAGAAGCCTGTTCTCTTCTTCAAGGACATTTGTGCTTGAAGTATATGAATAAATTATCTTATCAACATCATTTTTAGCAGTCATAAAGAATATATTTGCTAAATTGTTTATAAAGATTGCTTAAAATGCAGCAACCTCGCCATCACGCAGCCTTTTCATCAGTCAAAGGCGAGCCAATAAGAAAATCAGCCAAATCTCAAAATCACAAAACCTGTCGTATCCTGTAATTATTTCCCTTCGATACCTTTAATTCATTTTTCATTTATTAAACCTCCGCTTTCATCTTCCTGATGAAAGCTTGGTGAGGAG
>JAGVIO010000053.1 GCA_020056025.1 archaeon | reverse complement strand
TTATTTCATGTTACCATGGTAACTTAGAAACATTTATATATAAGTTATGTTAATCTATTTAACATGGGATTAGAGGTTGATAGTGCTCTAAGCAGAGATTTTCCTAATTATAAGCAGATGGTTCTTTTTTCTTACAGCACAGAACATCTTCTGAAAAAAGACAAAGTAAGATTCTATTATGCCTTGAAAGGAAGGGATGGAAAATCTGGAATTGTTGTTGCTTATGAGATTGAGCAGCTGGGAAGAGCTGTTCTTCTTGTCCCTGTAAAATTTGCAGATGAAGTAAGGCAGTTCTTAGAGCAGTGGAAATGCGAGTTCAGGCAAAGAGAGGTGTTGACAAAATGATGCTCAACATCCTGAAAAAAGAACTCAGAACAAACAAGATGCTTGCAATAATATCAGTCTTGGCAATATTATTCATAGGCGCAGTATTGATGCAAAAGCCAGGCATAACAGGAAATATTGTTTTGAACTTATCAGACATTTCAGAATATCAGGATAAGATTGAATTGCAGTTCAATGAATCAGGATCATTGGTTGTTTACCTTAATCTCAATAATTACACTTATACAAAAGCAGAGTTCGGAATAACAGGATTTGCTTTGAATGAGACATATCCGAACAATCCGATGGTTGATGTGCTGCTTGATTATACAGAAGACTGGAATTTTGCAGGAGAATACTCTGGCTATGAAACAATAAATTTCACAGATGTTTTGAACAATTACATTCCAAACTGCAGAAGCTATCCATGCCCTGTTCCTATTAAAGTAAGGGCAGAAGGCCAGGGAATAATTGTATTGGATAATTTTGAGATTGAGTATGAAGGGGCTGTTGCTGAGGAAACTATTGAAGAGATTAGCGCTCCTGCAGATGAAACTGCTGCAGCAGAAGAAATTACAGAAGAGACAGCTGAGCTTGTTAACGAATCATTGCCTGAAAGCAGGGAAACATTTGCAATACAGCTTAAGGACAAGAATAACAATGAGATTGGCAGCTATGAAATAATAAACAGAAGCGACGGAAAGCAGGACTTAATCTTAAGCACAAAAGCAAAATCTGGATTTGAAATAGCTTCTGCTGGAATAGATGAAGCAGATATTAAAGGAGCGTCAGGCATGAAAATAAATGCTGCATTTGACAATATCGAAGATTCCAGAATCAAAACAAAAGTGTTTGCAATGGATTCTGTTGATATTGAAGAGGCAACAATAACCTTACAGAAGACAGGAAATGTAAATGCTGTTTTGAAATGCGAAGATTTTGATGTTGATAATTTTGTATGCAGTTCAGGCTGGTCAAAGACAGATATTCCTTTCATTGATTACGGAGATTCAATAACATTTACTGTCAATCATTTCACAGGATATGCTGGCGGTAATTTAAGCGGAAATGCTTCTAACCTCACAATCTGGGATGAGACAGATGCTGGAATGCCGTATGGAGATAAGACGAAGTATGCAAATGACCAGGTAAAGTTCTTTGCAAATTATTCAAATACAACAGGAACAATAGAAGGAGCAACATGCAATATCTGGTTCAATGACACAGCTGTCTGGAATTCAATGTCTTATAATGCAACTTCTACATTGTATGAATACAACAGGACATTTATATCATCAGGAACTTATTTGTGGAATGTAAGCTGCAATAAGACAGGTTATGATTCTTTGACTGCAAATGATACTGTTGTGATAAATGCAATAGCATATCCTAACTGCCCAAACACAACAGGATATTGGAGCATTGCATCAAATTATATCTTAAACATAAGCATAACATGCTCGAACATCACTATAAAAAACAACGCTGTATTGACAATTGACAGCTATATTGCCGGAAATGTTTCTGTGAATATAACTGCAGACAATTTGAATATAACTGGTGGAAGCAAGATTGACGGAGCAGGCAAAGGATACAAAGGCGGCGCAGCTAATACCAACGGAACAGGACCTGGTTACGGAGCAAGCGCATCTTCTAATGGTGGTGGAGGAGGGCAAGGGGGCTATGGCGGAGATGGCGGTGCAACCGGAGCATACGGAGGTATACCTTATGGCTCAAGCATTACGCCAACAACACCTGGCTCAGGAGGCGGAGGAGGATTTGGCCATTCAGGAGGAAATGGGGGTGCTGCTGTTTTAATCAATGCAAGCAATATAATATTAAATGGTCAGATTATTGCTGACGGCGCAAATGGAAGCTTTGCTGTTGGCCAAAACACAGGCGCAGGAGGAGGAGCAGGAGGAAGCATTTACATTATTACAGGTGTAATTTCTGGCGCAGGAAACCTGTCTGCAAAAGGAGGAGCAGGAGCAGCAATTGTAAATGCCTTTGGAGGCTCAGGCGCAGGAGGCAGAATTTCTGTTAATGCAATTCAAAACGATTTTGTAGGAAATCTAATCATAACAAGCAAATCCTCTGGAAATTCAGCCTATGATGCAAAATCTGGAACCGTGTTCTTATGCAACAGCATTTTAAATGTGCAATGCCCTGGCACTGGAAACGGGGTTGTGCTTAATACAAACTTAACCATCAGCTCGAATGTAAGCATCAGCAGAACCGTATTTAACTGGAACAGCGGGCTAATTGTTTTCAATGATTCAAGCTCAAACTCGTCGAATATTGCAATATATAACCTAACTGGAATTAAAAGCACTACAAATTATGCAATATTCGACAATGGAAATTATCAAAGATTATTGACAACCAGCGCTTCAGGCCAACTGCCTTTGTTCAACATAACCCTAAGCTCTACCCATGAAATTTATGCCATGGATGCTACAAATGCTACAACAAATGTAACAATATGGGATGAGACAGATGCTGGAATGCCTTATGGCGGGCAGAATAAATATCAATTAGAACAGATAAGGTTTTTTGCAAACTATACAAATTTAACAGGAGTTATAGACGGAGCAAACTGCACAATAATATTCAATGATTCAAGCCAGCTTAGAAATATGACTTGGAATTCTACAATCTCATTATACGAGTATAATAGGACATTCGTATCATCAGGAGTTTACGTATGGAATGCAAGCTGCAGTAAGCATTATCATATAACTGCTGCTGCAAATAGTACTGTAAATGTATCTGATATCATTCCTTCAATATACTTCACAGATCCAACGCCATTGAACAACACAAACACAACAAACACTTCTGCTGTGATAAATGTAAGTTTAACTGAAGCAAACCTCAATGAATTCAAGTTCAACTGGAACAGAACAAACTACACAATCTACAACGATTCTTTGGTTCTGATGATGAACTTTGACAATGTTTCTGCAATAGGAGAAAATAACACTTATGCTGTTGATATCTCTAGCTACAGCAACAATGGAATTTTCGGCAACATCACTGCTGCAAAAATGCCGAATTATACTCAAGGCAGATACAGCTCAGGATTGATTTTTGATGGAGTGAATGACTATGTCCTGATCAGAAGTTCTCAGTCACTTAACATAACCTCTCAGATGACAATGGCTGCATGGATAAAAACAGGAGACAAAGACACATATATTTTAAGGAAATCCCTTGCTTACCAGATGTACGTTAGTACAATCGGAAAGTTTGAGCCTTATTTCGGAACAGGTACTGGATGGGGAGGAGCTATAACAAGCGTAAAATACGTTAATGACAGCTTATGGCACCATGTTGCTGTAACATACAATGCTGCAACAACTACTGTAAAACTGTATATTGACGGCCAGCTGGATAAGACAGATGCTGCATATGCAACTATACTCGGAAGAAACATAAAAAATATTGCAATAGGAGATGTAGACCCTTCTGAAGGAGGTACAAGCTATCCTTTCAATGGCTCAATAGATATGGTGCAGGTCTTCAACAGGGAATTGTCTGCAAGCGACATCAGCCAGATATATATCTCCAACTTATACAAATACGATACTGACAAATGGCAATTCGTTGCAAATGAAAGCAATCTTTCAGTCGGAACTTATACTTGTCAGGTATTTGCTAAAGATTCTGCTGGAAATGAGAATAGCACAAGTGTTACATTCTTCATTATTCCTAATACTAATCTTACAGCATGTAAGTCAAGCGGCTGGACTGCAAACACAACTTACACTCTTGGAAGCAATGTAAACTCAAGCGGAGTATGCATGAGCATAGATGCAAACAACGTGACTCTTGACTGCCAGGGCTACATGATCAATTATTCACAGAGCAGTGAGGGATATGGTATCAACGTAACTGGATACAACTACACAACAGTCAAGAATTGTAAAATTGTACAAGAAAACTCAAGCAATCCCGATTCTTATGGAATTTATTTCAGTTCATCATCTAACGGAACTATCCAAAATAATATTGTTGCAATTTTGGGTACTATATCTGATGGGGTTGTGCTTAGCGGAAGTTCAAATATTATTATAGTAAACAATAATGTAACTGTTAAAGGCGAATACTCCGATTGCGTTTATATCTCTACA
>JAGVIO010000009.1 GCA_020056025.1 archaeon | reverse complement strand
TTAGTGTTCTCTTCAGTTTTTTCAGTAACAAGGCTTGCAAACAATGAACCAAAGCCCGACACAATTAAAAGCCTGCAGTGGTTCAATAAGCAGCCACAAGGCATTGTCCTTTCGCATCCAAGCTATGGCTATTGGATAGAGGCAATCGCAAATAAATCAGTTCTTCTTGACGAAAACACATATTATCTTGCATCAGCAAACTTAAAGTATAATATAACCCAAGATATATTCAATTCAAGAAATCTTAAGAAAACCAAAGAGATTCTTGATAACAACAGCATAGGCTATATATGGATCACTTCTGAAATGAAGAATGGCCTTGTCTGGCCAAAAGGCAAAGAAGAAGGCCTTCTGTTCCTGCTAAGAAGCAATGAGACATTCAGGCAGCTTTACAAAGACAAGAATTCTGAAATCTGGCAGGTAATAAGAACTGAAACTAAGTAATAAGCAGAAACTTAAGCATCCGGATTCTGCTCTTTCTTCAGCAGATACCACTGCATAGGCTTTCCCATTATTGACTTGATTATTCCTTTGTTGACATAATAGGTTGTCACAATTCCGATTGAAAAAGAAGAAACAATTGTCTTGAAAGTATACCTTAATTTCTTTTCTTTGTATAGTGCAATTCCGCTGGCAATAAGCAGCCCTGAAGTGAACAGTATATTCAATCCCATTTCAGAGAAAAATCTTGCAAGGTCAATCGGCCCTGGCTTGTGCGTGGCAAAGCTAAGCATTCCAGCAACAAACATCACAGCCATGAGCATTGGCATTATATATCCGAATCCTGCAAACATACTCATTGTCTTTCTTTTCAATGATAGTGTCTTGTTAAACACAAGCGACATGAAATGCTCCTTGTATGAGCTTATAACACCATAAGCCCATCTCATCTGCTGCTTATACAAATCCTTTGGAGTGAAAGGAACTTCGCTGTAGCATTCAAGTTTAGGCAGATAGACAATTTTCTTGTTTGCCTTATGCAGCCTTAATGAATATTCAATGTCTTCTGTCAGGCTTCCTGACTTCCATCCGCCCAATGCAATAAGATCTTTTTTACGGACAGCTTCTGCAGAGCCGCAAAGGCTTCCTGAGCCGAAAAATCCCATGAACTCTAGCACAATATGATGGAACATATAAACAATTGTCGAAGCAAGCATTGAAGTCATATTCTGTTTAAAATTGTTGAAATTCCATCTTGCCTGCACAGCAGAAACATTCGGATTGTGGATAAAAGGATTTACTATTCTTTTCAAAAAATCTTTTCCAGGAGTGAAGTCAGAGTCAAATATGACCAGTATCTCTCCTCTTGAATGCTCGAGCATATTGTTAAGATTTCCTGGCTTAAACCCTGTATTTTTTGCTCTCCTGAATAAATTAACAATCCCTTTGTGCTCTTCTGCAAACTCGCCAAGCTTTGCAGACACTTCAGGCTTGTCGCTGTCATCTCCTAGTATTACTTCATATTTATTCTTTGGATAATCAAAATCAAGGCACATCTTCGCGCACCTTAATGCAATCAGTTCATTCCTTGTCGGAATCTGTACACTAACAAATGGAATTTTAGAATTATCAAAATCCCTTTCTTTCTTATCTTTGTTGAAAAACAATACGAAAAATGATATTGAAAGATATATTAAAGAAAAGATTATTGCAATGTAAAGCGCAGCATAAAACAGGCTGTCAAATCCTATATGCAGATAATCTGTAAAATACCTTGTATGCATCGCATAATACTGATAGGTTTCAGAACTGCCTGTTATCCAGGACCATGCGAAATTTATGATTTCACTAAACATTAAAAATCCTCTTCATCTCTTTTTTTATGATTATCTTGTATTCTTATTATATTATTTTATAATAATCTTACATCTTTTCTTATGATTGCCTTATATTTTCTTATGATTATCTTATGAAATAGCTATCCTTTAAAAAGATTGCTCTAATAGAGCTGATTAGAATTATAGTATTTAAAAGTATCGTATATGGGAAGTAAAAAAGCACAGCAACAAGCAGCAGGATCCAGTTTTTCTCTTTGAACAGCAAAGCAGATGAAAAAAGCATGATAGTCATCATTAGGCCTGCGATTACTCCAAATATCGAATAAAAGTTAATTCCCCATTCAGGAATATGATAAATCACATTGAAAGGGCCTATTGCAGAGAACCATTTGAAAGTATACATGAACCAGTCATAAAAAGAGCCAATGTTAGAGCCAAGCCAGTAATTATACTGGTAAGCTATCAAGGGAATGCTCAGGAAAGCATAAAAAGACCACCAATACTGGTTAAGGAACAAAAATATCACAGGCACTCTTGACTTGAATGAAAAAAGCTTTCTGTGCTTGAATAAAGCCTGCAGCCCTCCAATCCACCATCTTGTCCTTTGCCTGAAAAAATCATGAAAAGAGTCAGGAGCATGCACTTTTCCAAAAGCATCATGCACATTCACTGTTTTATATCCAGCTGCATTGAGCTCAAGCATTATGTCCATATCTTCTGTCAGGGAATCCTTCTTGAAACTGCCAATCTTCTCAATGATATTTTTCCTGTAGCATGCAAATGCTCCGAACAGCCATATGCTTGTCCCAAAAATGTCTGAAAAGCTTTTCTTTATCAGGTTATTGAAATGATATTCCATTGTCTGGAACATTCCAAGGATATTTTTTCTGTTTCGGACAATGCATGAACCGTTTGTTGCTCCTACTTTTTCGTCAGAAAAAGGCCTTGCCATTTTAAATAAAGTATCTTTGCTGACAATTGTGTCAGCATCGACGCAGAAAACAATCTCATTTTTTGCAAGCTTTATCCCTGCATTAAGCGCTTCTGATTTTCCTTTGTGGCTTGATTTTGCAATCTTGAAATCAGCAAAGCCTTTTTTTCCCTGATACTCTTTTTGGCGGTATTCCCTCAGAACATTGATTGTGCTGTCAGTGCTTCCGTCATCCACAACAATAAGCTCAGTCTTCTCTTTTGGGTAATCAGAATCAAGCAAAGCATCAATGCATTTTATTATGTTTTTCTCCTCATTGTAGCAAGGAATTATTATGCTCACATTAGGCTTATAGTCAGGATAAGTCTTTCTGATGAAAAGCGAAATTAAAGATAATACAAACGTAAAAGCCATTACAGAAAACAGCGCAAGAAAGACAAAACCTCCAGCAAACATTATTGTATCAGCCATCAGCAATCCTATCTAGGCTGCATTAATAAATATTTCTAGTAAATGTTGGAAAATGTCAGAAAACATTTTAAAAATCATAAAACATCTGAAAAATCAGCCAATAGGCCCGTTTTCATAATATATTACAAGGCCAGATGCGCACAGCACAAGAACAAACAAAAAGCTGATCAGGCATACCCAAGCAAAATACCGCCCGCTGTATTTATCAGGGTATTTTCTTGCAAGCATTATCTGTTTTGATGCAAGATAGATTGACAATGAGATTGCGATTATATTTATAAATGGTATTAAAGTAAAGATTGGCAATGAGAAGAATATTGCAATCCAGAGCCTTTTTGTTCGCCTTATATAATTGAATATCCTTCCTGCAAAAGTCTTTCTGTGCTTTTTAAGCTCTTCACTCCCCTGCTGCTCCATAAGACATAGAATTAAGGATGTATTTAAATATTTTATTCCACCAGTGGGTGTGGGACAGAATTAGGCTATCTGAGCCAGTGAAGATTGTGCCATAAAGACGTGAGCATATCTGCTGTATCTATCCTATCTGCTCTTTTCTGTCCCAGTTGCCAGCCAGTTCTCTTTTTGTC
>JAGVIO010000199.1 GCA_020056025.1 archaeon | reverse complement strand
TGAGTAAACTTTAAATACAAATATCCAATAGGTGTGATTAAAATGGCTGACTTCAGAAAAATTGAGCAAAAGTGGCAGAAGAAATGGGAAGAATCCAAAATCTTCAAGGTAAAAGAAGATGAAAAGCTTCCGAAATTCTACAACCTTGAGATGTTTCCATATCCGTCTGGCACTGGATTGCATATGGGCCATGCTTTGAATTATACAATAGGAGATGCCTATGCAAGATTCAAGAGGATGAATGGGTTTAATGTACTGTATCCAATGGGGTATGATGCTCTTGGACTGCCTGCTGAAAATGCTGCAATCAAGGCTGGAGAGCATCCGAAGAAATATACTGAAAAGTCTATTGCAAACTTTATCATGCAGCAGAAAGCAATGGGGTTAAGCTATGACTGGGACAGAAAAGTGATAACATGTCTGCCTGAGTATTACAGATGGAACCAGTATTTTTTCCTGAAATTTTTGGAGCATGGGCTTGTTTACAGAAAACAGTCTGCTGTCAACTGGTGCCCAAAATGCAAAACTGTGCTTGCAAATGAACAAGTGCATTCTGGAAAATGCTGGAGGCATGAAGACACTGATGTTGAGGTGAAGCAGCTTGAGCAGTGGTTCATTAAGACAACAAAGTATGCTGAAGAACTGCTGGAATTCATACCTAAACTGCAGTGGCCTGAAAGGATAAAATTAATGCAGGAGAACTGGATTGGAAAAAGCTTTGGAACAGAGATTGATTTTGAGATAAATGGCAAGAAATGGACAATCTTTACAACAAGGCCTGATACAGTATATGGAATAACTTTCATGGTAATTTCTGCGCAGCATCCTAAGCTTATGGATATTGTGGCAAAAGGGCAAAAGAAAAAAGTAGATGCGTTCCTTAAGAAAATCAAATCAACAACTGTAAAGACAATGAGTGAAGAAGAGCTTGATTTATTAGAGAAAGAAGGAGTATTTACAGGAAGCTATGCAATACATCCTTTGACAAATGAAGAGATTCCTGTATATGCTGGCAATTTTGTCATTGCAGAATACGGCGGAGGAATGGTGATGGCTGTTCCTGCACATGACCAGAGGGATTTTGAGTTTGCAAAGAAATATAAGATTCCAGTCAAAGTTGTTATTTCTCCTGAAGAGCATGTACTGAATCCTGAAAAGATGAGCAGGGCTTATACAGAAGAAGGAATTCTTGTAAATTCAGGAGAGTTTAATGGGTTGAACAATAAAGAAGCAATTGAGAAGATTACTTTGTTTTTAGAAGGCAAGGGAATTGGAAAAAAAGCAGTGCAATACAAATTAAGGGATTGGCTTATCTCAAGGCAAAGATATTGGGGAACACCTATTCCTGTTGTTTACTGCGACAAATGCGGGATTGTGCCTGTGCATGAAAAGGATCTGCCTGTTATTTTGCCTGAAGATGTAAAGTTTGGAGCAGGAAATCCTCTTGAGACAAATTCAGATTTTGTAAATGTAAAATGCCCTAAATGCAAAAAAGATGCTCGAAGAGAAACAGATACAATGGATACTTTCTTTGATTCGTCATGGTATTTCTTAAGATACTGCGACAATACAAATGACAAAAAACCATTTGATCATCACAAAGCAAAATACTGGATGCCTGTTGACCAGTATATAGGTGGAGCTGAGCATGCCTGCATGCATCTTATTTATGCAAGATTCTTTACAAAAGCTCTTCGAGATTTAGGGATTTTTGCTCTTGATGAGCCTTTTACAAAATTATTTAACCAGGGAATGCTGCACGGAGCAGATGGAAACAAGATGTCAAAATCTCTTGGAAATGTTGTAAATCCGATTGAAATGATTGACAAGTATAGTGCTGATTCTTTGAGATTTAATCTGATGACTCTTGCATCTCCTGACAAAGACAGCGTATGGAATGACAGGGGAATGGAATCTAGCTTTAAGTTCTTATCAAAAGTGTTTGAATATTTTGAGAATTTTAAGACTGGAAAATCTTCTAAGAAGATTGAAAGCAAATTGCAGAAGACAATAAAAGAGTATACAGATGATGTTGAGAATTTCAAATACAATCTTGGGTTGATCAAGTTAAGGATGCTTTTTGAGGATTTTGAGAAAGAAGATATCTCTAAAGAGTCTGCTTTTGATTTTTTGAAAATGTTGCATATATTCTGTCCGCATATGACAGAAGAGCTTTGGGCTGGATTGGGCGGAAAAGGGTTTATCTCATTGGCAGAATGGCCTAAGTTTGATGAAGACAAGATTGACCTGAAAGCAGAAGCATCTGAGCAGATTGTTGAAGATGTAATCCGTGACATAAGAAATGTTTTGGAATTGACCAAAAAAGAAAAGCCTGATGAGATAATACTTCTTGTCTCTGCCAAATGGAAATATGATTTTATTTCTGGACTGAAAGAAGCTATATCTGAAACAGCAAATGTAGGAGAGATTATCAAGAAAGTGATGGTAAAAGAGCATGCTAAGGATATTTCTGCTTTAGTTCCAAAATTGTTAAAGGATAGGGCAAAGATTCCTGCTATTGTTCTTGAGCAGGAAACAGAGATTAAAGCTCTGAAGAAGAATTTGCAATTAATTAAAGAAACTTTTGGAACAGAGAAGGTTGCTGTGTTTGCTGCTGAAGAGAGCAAAGAGCCAAAAGCAAATGTTGCAATGCCTGGAAAACCGGCTATTGTGATTAAGTGAAAGGGTTAAGGATTTTTGCTTATGATGTCTATATCCAAGAGCAGCTTGGAGAGCTAGACCTTTACATTGACTGGGAGAAGTATGCAAGGGATTTGTTTATAGGAGATTACTTCAGCGAAAAGCTGGAGAACTGTAAGATTGCTGTGTTTAGGAGGATGTGAGCCTTCTTTATAATAATTTATATCATTTAATATAAAATAAAGTATTTTATCTTGTTTTTGTATTATTTAATATAAAAATAGAAACATTTATATATCTGCTATGCTTTCCTGCCCTTATGATACCTTCAAGTAAGATTTTTTGGAAAAAGGCAAATGAAACAATAAAAGAGATGGAAGCCTTCAAAGGCGATGAAAAGCAGATAAAGGAATACAGGAAAGTCGCAGGCCAACTCCTATTTTATGCAGGAATAAACGCTATAGAGGAGATACTCTCAAAAAAGGTAAGCTCTTATGCTTTAGGTAACCATGACAAGAGAGGAGATGAGCTTAGAAAGAATATTAGCTTATTCAAGGAAGGGGAGAAGATATTGAGATATTATAATATCATGGTAAAGAGTGAATTTGATTACAGGAGAAAAGTGGCGTACAAAGGAGAAAATGGCAATAAATTTAATTTGTTGTTTGAATTTGCAAAAATTTGCATAAATGAGCTTGAAAATGGATGAAGTAATAAATAAAGTCTCTGAGACCCTAAAAAAAGAGGATGATGTCCTTGCACTCTTTCTTTTTGGAAGCAGGGCAATAAATGAGAACACGAAAAATTCAGACTATGATTTCTACGTGATTTTGGACAATAATACCAAAGATTCCCTGAGAGAAGATGAGATTTCAAGGAAAGTTCATGAAGCGACTGAAAAATTCAATCAGGAAATACATTTGACTTTTCAGTACCTTTTCATAGTCAATGAAGACAAAAGCCTGATTCTGAAAATAAGCAGCGAAGGCAAATTGCTATTCTCAAAGACATACCTGATTGCGCAGTATAAGCAATTTGGATTGCAAAGATGTTTTATATGCAAATGGGAAATAGACGAAAAGAAATTCATCAGCGGCAATAAAAAAGAGTTGGTAAGAAACAGCAAGCTGCTCATAAGCAGGATGCTGCACGGGTATGTGCAAAAATACTCTTATAATGGAAAACAAAAAGAATCTGTAAAAAAGGGACTGGTGGACAACAAAACTATATTTGGAGTAGGTGAAATAATAATTGTTCCAGATATCATGTTTGAGCATATGAAATATTTCATAGAACAAAACAGGGGCGAAGTGTCAATAATAAACTCCTGCTATATTCCTGCCGACAGCATAGAAGGAATTAGCAAATATTACTTAAAAAAAGATTTGGAAAGAATAATAAAAATAAGGAAAAAGATTGACAAAGCTTTGTTTATAACATCCATTGATGCTTTTGATTCGGATAAAGTTCATGTCAAATTTGAATGCACGGGAAAGAAACAAACAACTATAATTCCAATTAAAGAATTGCCTGAAAACATGCAAAAGAATATTTCTCAGGAAAAGTATGAGTTTGCATAATTGGCATTCTTTATTTTTTATTTGAATTCATTTTTCATCTTTCCCCTCTCCCCTATCAATTTTGCAGCAGAAATTTGGCCTGCCCCCTGAAACTGGCTTTGAGTTTTTGCTTCACAAAGTTGCGCAAAAGCTTAGCCCAAATAATGAGAATGGAGCATCACAGAACGAACAGCAGAGAAATTTTAAAGAACATCTAAACCAGCATTAAAAACAATGAGATTGGTATCTGCACATAATTTCCATGAACTCCTAGATGGTCTTTTGTTATGAGCACTCCTTTTTTGAAAGAGCTGAAAGCTGCAAAATCCGAATTGGATATTGATGCTTGATACTTTACTTCAAAAGGATACATTTTTTCGTCAAACATAAGCACAAAATCAATTTCTTTGTCTTTTTGGTCTCTATAATAGCATATTGAATCTTTTGGGTCAAAGAAATCTCTTGGATTAAGCCCGTAAGAAAACCTGCAAAGGTGATTGTATGCTACACTTTCAACAAGCTTGCTTTTAATTTCCAGATTCATCAGGTTAGCCTTTGCATTCATAAAATAATCTTTTTTAGCATTAGACCACCCGTGCAAAGCATGGAAAAAGAAAGGGTCAAGCAAATATACCTTTTTCATTGACGGGTGTGTTTTTTTATCATGTATTGTGCATTTGAAAGAGATATTGGCAACATACAATTCTTCTAATGCAGTCATATATTCTTGTACGGTATTATGTGAGCCAATGTCTGTATTCTTTGTGAACTGGTTCCAGCTAATCGGATTAGAAAGGACATTGAATATTTCTCTTATTATCTGCTTTAGGTAATGCTCTTTGTACCCATACCTTCTAAGGTCTCCAATTATAGAACTTATATAAACATTGAACATATTTGTTGAAAGGCTGCCTGTCTTCTTGTATTCATTGATTGTAGCAGGAATTCCGCCAGTAAGAAGATATGACTCAAATAACGAGTCTAGTTTTTTCTTGTGCAAGGAAAGCATTTCCAAAGACGAATCTATTTTTCCTTCAAACAATTCCATCATCTTTTTCTGTTTTTCCTCTTTTTTTATTAGATTTAAGTCAAACAATATTTTTTTTAATTCAGGGTCAACAAGAGATACATACTCTGAAAACTTCATAGGCAATAATATCTTATCTAGGGGGTCAGAAACATCTCCGCCTCTCCTGCCAGGCATTAGCTCAGTTGAATGCTTTAAGTCCATTGAATGCGAACCAGTTACAACAATTGAGCAATTTGCAAATGCGCCCTTGTTTGCAAAAAATATTAGAGTTTTAGACCATTCTTTAACTGCGCATATCTCATCCAAAAAGAGGTATTTCCTCTCATTCGGGCTTATTGTCCTCCAATCTAGATAAGTTTGGATAATTTGTTTAAGTTCTTCGGCTGTATTGATTTCAAAAGAGAAAAAGAATATATTTTCTGGCTTGACATTCTTATTCAAAAGTAAATCTTTGATTATCAATTTTAATAGTGTAGTTTTACCCACTTGCCTTGGCCCCCTTATAGCCAAGATTACATCTTTATCTAGATGGATATGGTGCCTTATTGCAGGGTCCCACTTATACTCTATCTTATTTAGGGCAGCTATCTTTAAATCAGCATTTATGTTCTTTTTATCAATCCACCAAGGATTTGATTCAGACAGTTGGCTTATATCAAATATTACCATTATATACCTTATAGTGAGATTTAATATATAAATCTTTCTATTTTTGACAAGTCATTTTTAAATAAAAATAAATAAATTGACAAAAAATGCCACTTTTTAGAATAATAATTGACAAGTCATTTATAAAGAAAGGCCTACTCCACTGTCAACTTTGGAGAATATCCTGACATAGAGGATATTGCAAAAGCAGTTGAGCTCAGCAAGCAATATGGCTGGGAAGCTGTAGCAGCATACTATGGCAACTGCCAGGAGCTTGACAGCTTTGAAGAAGAATCTGCATGTGATTAAAGAAACCTTTGGAACAGAGAAGGTTGCTGTTTTTGCTGCTGAAGAGAGCAAAGAGCCAAAAGCAAATGTTGCAATGCCTGGAAAGCCGGCGATTGTGATTAAGTGATGTTAGAATTAAATAAAATCTTGAGCTTTGTCTATAGTTTCTTTTCCTTTTTGAGTTAAAGAATAAGCAACCCTTACTTTTTGTTTTTTGGGCTTTTCAATTATTGC
>JAGVIO010000060.1 GCA_020056025.1 archaeon | reverse complement strand
TTCACCGCCGAGCAAGATACGGCAACGCCCCAGCAGGGGCTTGCCGAGTAGCGAGGCGGAAGGGGATTATAAGGGGTAGCAACCCCTTATTTCATTTTTATCTTTTGTTCTATAAATGATTTGCTATCAGCAGAAGTACCTTTTATTATTATTTCTTTATCAAGTGGTATATTAGCTTTACTGATTGTAAATTCAAATCCAGATGATGTCTTGGAAACTGTATTCAAAGTAGTGCTGTCCCATTTAACTTCTAATTTATCTATATTCAGGGTTGCAACGACAAATTTAATATCAACCTTTTTGTTGTTTGTTTTAAAAGTTATTATATTTGGTGGAGAAGGTGGCACTGATTCTGGTTGCAATATAGTTGTTGCTCCATCTGTTGCATAGCTAGCGCTTACTGAAGATATCTTCGGCATAATCGCAGCAGCCTGCACTGCCTTAAATTTGTCAGTATACTCTACTTTAGTAAGAGGAGTTTTCTCATAGCAGTAATCCTTCGCTGTAGTGCAGTCATTCCCGTCAACATTTCCATCAAGGTTGCAGTCGCACAGCAGATCAGTTCCGCTAAGCTGCTGGCCTTGCTTGCATATGCGGTATCTCTCGCATTTAATAATAGTTTTGTCTGCATGTACATAGCAGTAGTATCTGCCTTTCTCAGCACTGCAGTCTACACCATCATCATCTGTCTTTCCGTTTCCATCACAGTCGCACACTGATTTTCCAACCTGGTTGTTGTTAACTATTCCGTCTGTATAGCAGGTATTCACCTCTGCAATTGTTTTAGGAGATACATTTATGAGCAGCTCTTTTGCAACAGCAATGCCGTCTTTCTTAATGACATCTTCAGGAAGAGCATATTCGCAGTCTCCCTCGCCTTCCTGCGGAGCATGCCTCAGCTCAAGCTTTATCTTCCATTTCTGAGAGCCAACGCTTGTTATTGTCGGCTTTGAAATCTTCAAGGAATATTCCATACATTTTATTTTAGCATCGTCAAAGCAAGCAGCACCTTCTGTGCTTTCAGCAAAAGTAGGAGGCATTCCGAATCCATATGCTTTTCCTCCTATAAAATAAGGCTTGCCAAGAAGTTTGTTAGGGTCATCCAGCGTAATCAAGTCCTCCCATCCTCCAAATCCTGTATTTCCTTCTATATTTATCTGCATCTGCTTTTTTGTTGCATCTGTCGGCGAGTATCTTATATAGAACTTGTAAGTCCTCTCGGCAAATGTCGTTGTCTGGTCATAATTAGGCATTGCAACCATTCCAGCAGGCTGGCCTTTGTCAAAGCCGAATGAATAGCCTGTGCTCTGGAAATGAGAAACATCAATCCTTGGCAAAAGCGGTATAGGCACAGTCGCTGTTCTTGTCACAGCAAGGTTTGGCCCCAAAGGAAGCCCCAATGCGCCTCTCCTGAAATCAGTCGGTTCAGAAACCTCAGGCAGCACAGGGTATATCTTTTTGTTCAGCTCAGATCCTCTTCCATTAGTCAGTGTTGCAAAAAGGCACTGTTTCTTTCCCTGCACAGTCACAGGCACTTCAAGGTCAATAGAATCTCCGACATAATAGTCTGGCTTGTAATTGAAATATCCGATGCTTCCTGTTCCTCTCGGATCCCACAGCAGTTGCGCTTCTCCGCACCTGAATGAAGCAGAGCTCTGGTCAAACCTGCATGCTGCAATGTCCTGCGTTGTCCTGTCAGATATAGGCGCATAGAAAACCCCCATTCTTCCTTTCAGGTTTTCTTCAGGAATGCAGTCTTTTGCAACCTTTGGATCATTTATCAAAAGCTCAATCTTTACATGGTCGTATCTGAAATCCTGCTCTTCAACAGAATGCACACTGCTGTCTGCAAAAGAAGCCTGCTCAAGAGCTCCTCCTGATTTCACAAGCTTTTGCACAGGGAACGGAGCAGCCTGGTTCCACCTTGCCTGGCCTCCTGCAGATGATGTGCAGTCGCAGCCCTCAGGAGAGGAGTCATCTGAAATAGTGCCAGAAACACCTATGCATGCAACTCCATCATAATTATATAATTCATAGTCAGTCACGCATGTAAGGCTTACCCTGTATCCGTCAATATGGCAGCCAGGCGCAATCATGTAAGCAATCGCATATTCATAGGATGCCTTGTTGTTGTCAGGGTTGAATGTCAAAAATTCACGTGTTGCAGGGAATGCAGTTGCAGTGCTGTGGAAAGGAATTGAATAAGCAGCATCAAGCAGTCCTTCAAAATCCATTCCCCAGTCTCCTGTCAAAGCTCCGAGGCATATCTTTTCAGCAATATTATTCTCGCTTGCTCCGAGATAATTCTCAAGAGCAGCATTGTCATAGTCATCAAGCAGATCATTTGTTGTTTCTTTAACTCCTCCGAACACAGAGTCAGCTCCTGCATTTATCCAGTCGCCTATTCCTGCATCTCCGCCAAGCCCTTTCCATGGCATGCATCCTTTCATGAAATATGTCACAAGATAAGACATCCATTTGCAGATATACTGCGTGAATATCTCCTTGCATACTCCTGCATTTGCCTTTCCGTTTTTCTCAATCTGCTGCAGGCATACCAATACTCCCTGCAGAATGCTCCTCAGCAAAACAAGCCTGTTCCTTATCTGTGTTATGCACAGGCACTGGAACGAAGCCCATAATTCGCCAGAAGCATCGATATAAGGAGCGCTCTGGAACAGCCAGTTGTTCTGGCCAAAGCAAGCTGACTTGTCCCTGCCGTCATAATATAGATATCTTGGATAAGCAAACATCTTTGTTTTATCATATCTATAGTTCCATTCTCCGCTTATATCCTGCTTAGGCCCTTTCTGTGCAACAGTATAGCAGTAGCACAGTTGCTGCTTTTCAAAGCAGTCATCTGTCTTGAAGAAAGAATTTGGAGTTACTTTGCTTGCTGTGTGTGTTCTTGGGTCCCATGCTTCATTATATATAGACGGGTTGAAATCTTCAATAGTTATGCATTTTGAGCTCTTGAAGCCTTTTTCCGCGCATAATTTTGCGCATGTATCCTGGCCTTCTGGCTTAAGCATTGCATTCTTTCCTTTCTTAAGGACTTTAAGGTCTTTTTCCAATGACAGCGTAGGCTGGCCTGTATTCGGATTTATCTGCTGCAGGTAAAAATAATCCTCTCCAGGCTCTGTTCCTGCTTCAGGCTCTTTCGCAGGGTTTCTCGCATAATACCTGTTTTCATAAACATAACATTCCTTTCCGGTTGCCTGCTTGCATTTCAAATCCTCTTTCAGGAAAATTCCTTTTGTTCCTGTCTTGTCAACGCAGTTTAACCCGTCTCTTACATTCTGCCAGATTGTCTCGTCATAGACTTCCCTTGCCTCTGCATAGATAGCCTGCTCTGTCCATCTTGCAGCTGTTCCATGGCAGAAGAACCTGTCGCATGACCATCTCAGTGCCTTGTAAGAAAGCGCTTCCCTTTCCCATGCAGCAGAGACAGCAGGGCATCTTATCTTAAGCTCTTCATTTGTAAGGTCAGCCTGCGTGAATTTGACAGCATCCTTTGTTTTGCTGTCAACCTCGCTTCCTTTAATAAAATCAGTCTTGAAAATATCTCCTGGAGGCGGGCATTTGTCAGGTGCAGAAGGCGCAAGAGCTTTGTCTCCAATATAGTCAGAATATCCTGCAAACCTCCTGCTGATTGTTGCAATAGCCCTCAGCCCTACTCCGACTATGCACGCAATCGCCACATATCTGTTGATTTTTTCGATCTGCGGTATTATCTTATTGAGATTATTGATAGACTCATTGATGAATCTTATGCCTTTTGTCCTGAGCCAGTCAGGCAGAACATCTCTAGGGTCAATCCTGCTTGTATCAATATTGTATGAAAGCTTCAGGCACTTTGTCATAGAGCCCTGGACTTTCTGTCCGTCCACCTCATGCTCATAATTGATTGTTATCTTCAGCGGCAGTATAAAGCTTGTTGACAGGTCTTTTATCAATTCATTGAAATCCTTGATGTCTGTAAAATTGCCCATCTCTTTCAGGCTTTTGAGATTATATCTGATATACCACAATGTCTTGTCAGGGTTTGACCTTTTTATCGGATTAGTAGGCAGGACTTTGCACCCGTACTTGTATCTGTCATCCTGCTCCTGTATTGTCTGGCTTTCACATGCTCTTGCAAACAGCACTTCTTTGATTATCGGATTTGTGCCAAGCCCCTGGTAAGATATGTTGAGTATGAAAGAAGTAAGTTCTGTTCCTTCCTCCAGTCTTTCAGGAGACAGCATTGTAGGATTTTGGAACTCGACCATGTTCAGCACATTCCAGTCCATATTTCCTGAAAAGCATGTTCCAAGCCTGTAATTAAGGTTCTCTGCAGCCCTTAATCCTGCCTTGTCTGTTGCGACAATTCTCACAAATATTGTCTGCTCCTCAGGCTTTCCTCTTGTATATGCTGTCTGTGCAGAGATATTTTCCTGCCCTGTCACAACAGGAGGGAACTTCTGCTCGTATTTTTCCTTTCCTCCTTCCAGCTCTGCAGAATATCCGACATAGCCTGCTGCTGCAATGCCTCCTTTTTCGATATTTATTTTTTCAAACTTGAAATTTCCGTCATCATCTGCTTCAACAGTGAAAACACTCTTGCCTGCCTCAAGGCTTTTTTCATTGTCAGAAATATACAAATCAATCTTTGCATGCGGCTCTGTCTTTCCTTCGATATCTGTCTCAGCAGCGCCTTCGTAAAAGAAAGAGCCTGACTTTGGGCTTATCTTTTCAATAACAGGCGGCTTCGTGTCAACATTAAGAGTTCCTCTTTTTGTATCTGCGTTTCCAGCTCTGTCTGTTGCAGTTATCATAATATCATTCTGGCCTTCTTTCACAGCAATGCTTTCGCTGAAAGAATTCACATTCTCTTTTTTTGAGACAGAATTGCCGTTTACAAAAAATTCCACAGTAGCGGGCTCTGAAACAGTTCCGTTAAGGACAAGCGAAGTCTCCCTGCTTATCGCAGGTGTTTTTGCAAAAGTCAGCACAGGCGCAACAGTATCCACAACAACATCATAGCTTTTTGCAGCTTTTGCTCCTGATTTGTCAGTAGCCTCAATCATGATTGTATTTGTCTTGAATGATAATAGCTCAACCTTATTGAAAGTGAAATTGCCTGACTCAGACAGATCGATCTTTCTTGCAGCAACTCCGTTGACATAAAGATAGATTTTCGACAAAGGCTTTGTCCTGCCTGCGATGTCAATTGCCTTTGTGCTCACATAAGACGGAATATTTGCTTCAACAAATACAGCAGCTGTTTCAGCATATCCTGTAAAGAAAGAATAATAGTTATTATTGTTATTGTCAGTCGCATTCTCTCTTCCAGTAGTTGAAGCAATGCTGAAATAATATGTCTTGTTGTTTTCAAGGCCTGTCAGCAGCACAGTATGCGCTGTTGTATTCACAGGATCGCTTTTTGTGAAACTTAATATCTTATCTTTTCCATAGCTGACAGCGCCTGTTGAATTTTGGTCAGTCTTCCATGACACTCTTGCGCCTGTATCGCTTATCTCGCTTGCTGTTGCTTCTGAAATAGTCAGTGCAGACGAGAATGGCAGGTTTATGAATAATATGATTATGAAAAATGCAGCCAATCTTGCAATCATCTTTTTGTTTATTTGCATTTTTATCTTTTTACAGTCCTCTTCTTATCCCTTCACAAGCACAGGTCCTGGTATCACTTTTGAATCTTCCTCAAGCCCAGCCATATTTTGGTATGTTTTTTCTTCATCAGTTGTATAAGGATATTCAAATACATGGAACTCTATCCTTGACGCATCCCTGAGCTCCTGCCATGAAGGTGTCCAGTCTGCCTTATATCCTCCTGTTACACCCTGGTCGTCTGCAAGATATATCGAAAGCTTGTACTTATGGTCCCATTTAGCGAGAAGCTGCAGCTCAGAAAGCCCCTCAACAGGCGGATACATTGCAGATGCCTTATAGTTATCTTTTTCAATTGTGACCACAGCATTTTCATTCTGGTCCAATGCCTCTGTCCTGTCAAGTGAATATTTGTAGTGCTTGAACACAGAGACATTCTTTTTTATTACAGGAGTTAAATACAGTGAAACAGTTTTCTCTTTGTTTGTTGTTACAAAATCCTGGGCAGGAAGAAAATCCTCTTTTGTTCCTCTGACAACTGCATTTGCGCAGTAAGGCACTTCTTTTGAAACCCTTGACACAGCGCCCATGAATGCCCATCTGCTTTCTCCCATGTCGCACTTCAGCCTCATGCATGTAAAGCTGACATTGACCCCTATAAGCTCGTCGATAAGGTCTCCGTAGTCATGGGTTGACACATTCTCAAATGTATGCACATTCAGGATTTTCTTGATAGCAGAATTGCTGCAGAAATCTTCAGATGTCTCGCCCTGTACAAACGTTGCAGGGGCTATTGCAAAATTCGACCTGTCTGCTGCATTGTGGTTTATTCCGACCTGGAACCCGAAATTGAAAATAAGCTCGTCATGCCCGCTGGCAGCCTCATCCCTTATTGTCACAAGCACAGGGTATTTTATGTCATATGTGAAATGCCACAGGTTGATGCACAGAGCAGACAGCATATCCTGGCCCTGCTGGCTGTTTGATTTCAAAAGCACATTTCCTTCATTTGGGCTTATCCTCAGATCAAACGGAAACTGGTTGTCATAGCTTATTGTTACGCGAGTATTCGGATATATCAGCTTAGTTACATCCCAGATATAATGCGACTGCTCATAAGGCCTGTCATCAGGCACTGGCCTGTATGATGTCTTGTCAATCCTGATAAGCGGAAGATCTGCGCTGAGCAGATACCTTATCCTGTTTCTTACATCCGCAATCCTCCATGTCTTCTGCTTGCATGTGAATTCAATGTCTGTGTAAGGGATGTCAGGATCAAGCGCAAGAAGGTCAATTGTTGTCTCTTCCACAAAAAGGTCGATGTTCTCCTCTTCCATTATCTTTGTGGCAAGCTCGTACATCGCCTTCAGCCTGAGATTGACTTCTGAATTGAATGAGTCTATCTTTGTTGTCTGGTTGATTTCTTTTAATGATATAGTGAGAGGATACACCATCTCTACAAGAACTTTGTCGTCCTGCAGATCAATGTTAACAGACATATTTCCTTTTTGGATTTCAAACTGCTCTTTGAAAGAATTAAGATCGTTGATGCAGTTCTTAACATTATTCAAAATGTAAAGCGCAAGGTCATCTTTCATTCTTTCTTCGCTGGGTATTCTTATAAGCCCGTTATATCTCCACAAAGGCAACCTTACATCGCTTACAGGCCCTGTTGTTATGTATGAAAAAGGATCAAGATCTATTTCAGCAGGAAATGTCAGATATCCTCCGTTTGATGCCATCAGTATGACAGCTTCCCTTGCGCTCTCCTGCAGACAGTTGTCTATGAAATTCTGCACAGGCTGCACTTCAGGAGGGATTACCTTTTCCGGCTTGAAGACAGTAACTGTCTGCCTGAGAAAAACAAACGCAGCAATCGCTAGCAGAATAAGTATTCCAGTAATGATGAAGATAGTTATCTGGCCTCTTTTACTGATATTCAAAATACCCCTTTTTCTTATATTTATCATGCCTCTTTTTTCCAACCCTCTTTTTGCAGCTTTTTAGACATCAAAACCAAAATTTATTTATAAATTTATCATTTTGCCATGAGCTTTGCAGCTTCTTTGACAACATATGTTCTTGCCCATGCAGCAAACACAATCACATACACAAACGGCAGGAAACTTGATATCCCGCTGACAACTGCGCTTGATGTGCTCATGTACCAGCTGCGCATTGCTGCCTGGAGCAATGAAAACAAAAACGAAGACAGCACAAATATGAGCAATACAAAGCAGAGCGGAATATACAGCCTGTTGAATTTTCCAAAAGCAGTTGAAAGCCCTTTGCCGATTGCATTGAACAGTTCGCCTGTTTTTGCAATATACGCAGACACTATTGTCAGCACATATAATATCAATCCAGTTATTAAGATGAGCAATCCCAGCATAGTATACATCATTCCAACTGAATTTATGTTCTTGATGAATGTAGTTGCAAATGAAAGGAATATCAGCACAATCGGGCTTAACAGCAGGATTATGAGATACAGCCCTGCAAATTTCCAGAATATCTTTGAGCTGAATTTTTTAGCCATAATTATGGAATATATTATCCCTCTTGTAAAGCCGAGCATTCCGATTGCAGAAACAACCATAATCACTATTGCAGAAACAACAAAAAAACCAAGCTTTGCTACACTTCCTGAAATATCCTGTATCTCTTCTGCAGATTTTTGCATGAGATTGCTGTTCAATGAAGAAGCATCAATCCCATTCATCCCGTAGCTTAGCATGTACTTCAGCCCAAACATCACAATTATCATAACCAGCCAGAACAGTGAATCATACAGGATCTGCTTCAGGTGCATGTTTCCGAACTTGAACGAATATAAAAAATCCTTAAATATTTTGCTCATTTTTTAACCCCTCTCTTGCTGATTTTTTTTAACTTCTTTTGTTCATTTATCTTTTGCCGGCGTCAATCAAAAAGTTTCTCTTCAGCACATTCTGGCCTATAAGCACTTTGTATTTAAGCCCTTTCCTGTCAGCCAGCGTGAAGTTCATGTTGAATTTCCTTCCGGCAAGCAGGAATCTCATCTTTTTTATCTGCCTGTTTGTCTTTCCGTGCGAAGACCTTATCATCCTTGTCTTGACAACATCTCCAAGGCCTATCTCTGCAGCAAGCTTTGTGTCAATGCTGCTTATTGTAGCTCCTGTGTCAATCCTTGCGCCAACTTCCTTTCTTGAGCCATTTGGGCAGATGATTGTGATTTTTTCAGTAAGTCCGATTATAGTCTTTGTGATGTGTCTGCCTCTTTTTCTATATAACTTTCTTATTTGTTTTTGTGCTTGCTTTTCTGCTCTTCAAGCTTGTCAACCTTTTTTGCTTCTGCTTGTTCATTTCGCTCTTCTGGCTTCATTATAGGGAATGGAATAACTTCTCTTATTGAGTCAGAGCCAGTCAAGAGCATTATCATTCTTTCTACACCCAATCCCATCCCTCCTGCAGGAGGCATTCCTGTCTCGATTGCTTCAATGAAATTCTCGTCCATAGGATGCGTTTCCTCTTCCCCTGCCCTTCCCCTTGCAGCCTGCTCTTCCAAAAGTTTTCTTTGCAGGATTGGATCATTAAGTTCAGAATAGCCATTTCCGCCTTCCCAGCCATTTACATAAAACTCAGTCCTTTCAACAAGCTTTGCATCATATTTTGTCTGCTTGCATAATGGCGTACTTTCAATAGGATGGTCAATGACATGCGTTGGCTGTATAAGTTTGTCTTCAACAACAGCCTCGAACAATGCCTGCAATGCCTTTCCTCTTGTGAAATCTCCTTTGTATTCTGCATTATAGCCGTGCATTATATCTTTCAGCTCTTCATCATCTAATTTGTCAATGTCAATTTGGCCATGCTCTTTCAGCGCATCTTTCATTGTTATCTTTTTCCATGGCCTTTTCAGGCTGATTTTTTTGCCTTCATACTCGATTTCAGTTGTTCCGTTGAGCTTCATTGCAACATATTCCCACAGCTCTTCTGTCAGCTCAATCATCTTGTCCCTGTCAGCATATGCCCAGTAATATTCAATCATATAGAATTCAGGGTTATGGGTTTTATCCACTCCTTCATTCCTGAAATTATAGTTCATGTCATAGATTTTCTCAAATCCTCCGACCAATAGCCTCTTCAGGTAAAGCTCAGGTGAGATTTTCAGGAACATAGGCATGTTCCATGCATTGACTTTTGTTATGAATGGCTTTGCACTTGCTCCGCCGTATTGTGTCTGGAGTATAGGTGTTGTGACTTCAACAAATCCTTTGCTGTCAAGGAATTCCCTGATGAATTTTAATATCTTTGACCTTTTAACCAAAGTTTCCTTTACATGCGGATTCATGATTAAGTCCAGTTCCCTGTGCCTGAACCTTGTATCATCATCTTTCAGCCCATGGAATTTTTCAGGCAGAGGCCTGATTGATTTGCAGAGCATCTCAATCTTTCTGGCATAAACAGTTGTCTCTCCTGTTTTTGTCTTAAAGACATTTCCTTCTATTCCAATAATATCTCCGATGTCAGAATTCTTAAGAAGAGCATATTGTTTTTCTCCAATGTCATCAAACCTGAAATACGCTTGTATTTTGCCAGACATGTCTTGAATATGCGCAAAAGATGCTTTTCCCATCCTTCTGAGCTGCATTATTCTTCCAGCTATGCTTACATGATCCTCTGTTGACTGCTCATTCTTCAGATGAGCATATCTGTGGAGAATATCTGCAGCATGGTTCTTCTGCTCAAAAGAATAAGGATAGGGGTTTATGCCTTGTTTTTTTATCTCTTCAAGTTTCTTTAGACGTTCTTGTATAAGCTGTTCTTCTGCCATTCCAAAACCCCACTTTGCTATATAGCCAGAATATAAAGGGGTTTATAAATGTAATGGAAGAGAAATCCAGTGTGTTATCCCAAAACTATTTCCCTACGGTGAGTTTCATGAGTG
>JAGVIO010000110.1 GCA_020056025.1 archaeon | reverse complement strand
CCCTTAACTATATATACTTTTCGTTGAAAAATCTTTCAGGATTTCATTTTCGCCCCCTTCCCGTTTTCGTAATTTAGCGAGAACTCAATTGTATTTAACTCTTTCTATACGCAAATGGTCGAATTCTTTGCGTATAGACAGCCAGATGGCTGAACTCTGAAGTATATACTCGCTATATAAGACGCAGACCACTGGACACACGCTTTGTCCAGTGGAAACAGCGCTTATAGCCTCTATCTATCGGTAAAACAGTGTTTTATGCATACCACAACCCACTGGACAACTGGCTGCCTAAGGTATATAAGGGGGTTTTGGCATTAATATCAGTATGAAAAATTAGGTTATTGAAAAATGAGTCCAAACAATATAAATAAAATTACTAAGCAAGGCATTGAAGACTATAATATTGTGCTAAATGACATAAAATCTCTATTAAACAAAGCAAAAGCTAATGCATATAAGGCAGTTGATAATGTCAGGGTTCAGACTTATTGGCAAGTTGGAGAAAGGATTGTAAGAGAAGAATTAAGGCAAAGCAGGGCAGATTACGGCAGGAGCATAATAGAGCAATTGAGCAAAGACATAGGCTTGTCAGGGGCATTAATCTGGAGGCTGGTTCAGTTTTACAAGGCTTATCCGATTCTCGTTACAGTGTCACGAGATTTGAGCTGGTCTCATTATGAAGTGCTGATTACAATAAAAAACAAAGAAGAAAGAGATTTTTACGAAGCATATATCACAGCAAATAAAGGCAGCAGCCGAGACTTAAGAAAAGCAGTAAGGGAAAGGCTGTCAGATAAATTCAAGAAAGGCTTTAATGTGCATTTGTCACCTTCTGCAACAAAATTAATGCCTAATGATGTTTTCAAAAGCGCTTATAATTTTGATTTTCTTGAGCTCAAGAAAGATTATAATGAGAAAGACCTTAAAGATGCTTTGCTTAAGCGTTTTGAAGAATTTGTAAAGGAGCTGGGTAATGATTTTTTTGTAGGCAGAAGGGAAGTGCCTATATTAATCTCTGGCAACTATGACAAGGTTGATTTGGAATTGTTTCATGCAGGGCTTATGTGTTACATCTTGGTTGAAATCAAGACAGAGCCTTTCAGGCATTCGCATGTAAGCCAGATGTATTCTTACTTGAATTGGTACAAGAAGAATAAATTGAGAAAAAGCCAGAATATGCCTGTTGGACTTATAATCTGCAAATCCAAGGATGAAGAAACAGTGCATTATGCACTTGGAGAACTTAAAAGAGAGATTTTTGTGTCAGAGTACAAGCTGAAGCTTCCTTCTGAAAAAGAAATAATTGAAGGATTGGGGTGAGTAAGCATGGGAAAATGTGCAAATTGCAATAAGGAGTACAAAGAATTCATGCTAAGCAATTATAATTTAAGCTTGTGCAGCGAATGTTTTGAAAAGCTTGAAGAGACAGCGATCCAAAGAGACAGCAGCATAGACAAAGTCACGCATAAAATAACCTGCCCTAAATGCAAGAAAACGTATAAATTTATCTGTGATGAGAAATGCAAGACAGAAGGCTGCAATGTGTGGTTTTTCTGGGATGAGCTTGACTGTATGGTTTTTGCAAGATGGCTGGATAAATGAGGCGATAAAAAATGTTCACAAACCCACTGATTTCAGCAAGAAAAGAGATGCTGCGAAGATGCTACAGCCCTCGCACAATTGAGAGCTATCTATTTTGCCTGCAGCGCTTTCTTCAAAAGACAGGCAAAGAGGTGCGCAGAATCACAAAGAAAGATGTAATGGATTATCTAGACAAGCTTGCTGAAAAAGGCCTGTCAGGAAGCACGCTTAATATCAATCTCTCTGCAATCAAGTTTTTGTTTGAAGAAGTTATGCATAGGAATTTTTATCTGAATGTCAAATATTCAAGAAGGCCTAGAAGCTTGCCTGTTGTACTTTCGCAAGAAGAAGTCAGGCAGCTGTTTTGTGTTATTGAAAATCCTAAGCACAGGCTAATGATTGAGCTGATGTACTCTGCAGGATTAAGATTGAGCGAACTTTTACATCTCAGAGTTATTGATTTTGAGGAAAGCTATGGCTGGATTAGGAGAGGAAAAGGCAACAAAGACAGGCCTTTTATCCTAGCTGAAAGATTAAAGGGCAGAATAAGGGAATATATCTTATCCAATTCTTTGAAACAAAATGATTTTATGTTCTTTGGCAACAAAGGGCAATGTATGCATGGAAGAACAATGCAGGAGATTGTCAAGAATGCTGCGTATAAAGCAGGAATAAAGAAAAATGTTCATCCTCATACCCTGAGGCATTCATTTGCAACGCACCTGATTGAGAACAGATGTGACATTCGCGACGTGCAGGCATTGTTAGGCCATAATCGAGTTGATACGACTATGATTTATGTCCATACTGCGAGCCCAATTACCTTACATGTCAAAAGCCCGCTTGACAGCATCTGAGATTTTCTTTTGTCAAAATTTCTCTTTTTCCAAAAGAAAAGTTTGCTATCCTGATTAAGCTTTTTCAGCTTTTTTCCTAAAACTTTTTAAAAAGCAGCGGAATAATATCTTCATTATGCCTCTTTTCAAAGACATGCTTAAATCAGAAGAATCCCTGTTCAGGGATGAGATTGCCCTTGACTATGATTTCCTGCCAAAAAACCTGCCTTATCGGGATAAAGAGCAGAAATATATTGCACAGTGCATATTTCCACTTACGCAGAAAAGGAACGGAAAGAACCTTCTTGTCCACGGACTGCCTGGAATTGGAAAGACAGCTGCTGCAAAGTATGTAATAAGGGATCTTGAGAATGAGACTGAAGAAGTTATACCTCTGTATGTCAACTGCTGGAAAAAGAACAGCACATTCAAGATAATAACTGATTTCTGCGACCAGCTCGGATTCAAATTCGTGCAGAACAAGACAAAAGAAGAATTGTTTGATATGATTGTGAAAGAGCTTAACAAGAAATCTGCTGTTTTTGTGCTGGATGAAGTTGACAAGCTGGAGGATTATGATATCCTATACTTGTTGTTGGAGGATGTCTATAGAAAGACAATCATCATGATAACAAATTACCGCAAATGGGTGCTTGAGCTTGATGAGAGGATAAGGTCAAGGATGAATCCTGAGATGATGGAATTCAAGGCTTATAATTCAGAAGAAACAAAAGGCATTCTCAAGCACAGGCTAGGCTATGCATTTGTTCCAGGAGTATGGGAAGATGATGCATTTGAGATTGCTGCTGCAAAAACAGCTGAACTGAATGACATCCGACAGGGGCTTTACATACTGAAGGAAGCAGGGCTTGCTGCTGAAGCTGAATCATCAAGAAAAATCAACACAGAGCATGTGAAAAAAGCTCTTGCGAAGATTGAGGATTATCATCTGAAGCAGCCAACTGACCTTGAAGATGAGGCAAAGCAGATACTTGACATCATCAAAGACAATAACAGCAAGAAGATAGGAGATATTTTCAATCTCTATGTAGCATCAGGAGGCAATATATCATACAAATCTTTCCAGAGAAGGATAAATATCCTTGAGAAAGAGAAATTCATAACAGTCATTAAAACCCAGGGCGGAGAAGAAGGAAACACTTCAATAATCAAGCTCAGCCAGACAAAGAAGCTTACTGAATTCTGAGGATTATTCAGATTATCTGTTATTTTTAATTTTTATTAGCAACTTTTTGTTATTCTCGATTGAAAAGTTTGAGCGCACTGGACATCTGATTTGACCTGTGAAAACAGGCTTGCCATGGCTTACAGGCTTTGAATTCTGCATTTTTGGGTTTCACTGGTCACTGGACAGCTGGCTGGCTAGGATATATAAAGCAGCAAACCAATTATCTATACTGTCATAAAGCGAGGTGATAATATGACAAAAACAAATATGAAATCAAACAAAACAAGATGCAATGAATGCGAAAAAGAAATAGACAAGAATGATGCTTTTTTCCTTAGCTTTGCTGAAATGATTGACCCTTACACAGGCGCAATTGAAGAAGCAGGTAATGGATTCTGCCTGAAATGCTACAGGCAGAAAGCGCAGAAGATCAGCCAGATGCATACTGCAAATGCGCAGATACACAATTGAGGTGAGCAAGATGTACTATGATACTCCCTGCCATGAGATTGTAAATCAATTGTTTTTCAACCAGTTCAAGCTGAGCACAAAAAGAGCATTTAATAAGATACAGGTAACAACAGCACATGGAAAATCTCCCTTGAGGCTTGTCTATCCTACTCTTTCTTTGCCAAACTAGACTTCATACCGCCTTTTCGCCTCCTCAGGGAGGCGTTCTAATTCTTTGTCAACAGCTCGTGACCTTAAGTCACTCGCTCTTGAGCATCATTTTATTCCACTTACGACCCAGTCACAGACTGACGGAATAAAATGTTTCAAACTGATTTTTCGATAAACTCTATTTATATGCTACAGTATCTACTAGAAAGCAAAAACTTTTTATATAACAATACTTATCAATAGTCAATAAATAACGATTGCTAATAAAAAAGCAGAGGTAGGCACTATGAAGAATTTATTTTTAAGAATCAAGGAAAAGTTCACTGAAAGTTCTGGCGAAGAAGGCAGTGAGCACAAAGAAGATTATGTTGAGCTAGGCCCTGAATCTACACAGGAAGGAAAGTCAAAGATCATTGTCAGGCCTTTTGTCATTAATGATTTTGATGATATCAAGCCAATACTGGATGCTTTGCGGGAAGGATACACAATCGCACTGATCAATATCCGGCCTTTGAAAGAAAAAGACATTGTTGAGCTGAAGAGAGCAATCAACAAGCTGAAGAAGACAACTGATGCTATTGAAGGAGACATTGCTGGATTCGGCGAGGATTATATTGTGATAACACCTTCATTCGCAAAAGTCTACAGGACAAAGCAGACAGAAGAAGTTAAAGAAAGCGGCAACAACGGCTCTGTAGAAACTTACGAATAAACCAATTTTTATTACTTTTTTAATTTCAATTTCTT
>JAGVIO010000011.1 GCA_020056025.1 archaeon | reverse complement strand
ATTGTGGGCTTTTTGCCATTCCATGTCTGTCTGATCCCCAAATGTGCAGCACATGACAATGCCTGTACCTTTTTCTGGATTTGCCCTCTGGTCTTCCAAGATCGGAACTTCGAAATTGAACAATGGAACTTTTGCCATCCTGCCTTTCAAATGCTGATATCTTTTGTCATCCGGATGGTAGAATACTGCAACGCAGGCAGGCAATAATTCAGGCCTTGTTGTTGCGATGATCAATTCTTCTTCTTTTCCATCATTGTTTATTTTGAATGCAATATCATTGAAGAAAGAAGAAATTTCTTGGTCAACACATTCTACCTGAGAGATTCCTGTATTGCATTCAGGGCACCACATTGAAGGCGCATCTTTCCTGTATGCCCTTTGCATTTCATAAAGATGGATGAATTCTCTTTGCGAAATCTTCTGGCAGTGCTTGTCAATTGTTGTGTAGAAAATATCCCATTCGCAGCTCATACCTATCCTTTTCCAGTCTTTGATGTATGCTGGCCTTAGTTCTTTGTCTAATGTATCCAAGCAGATTTTTATGAACTCGTCTCTTGACATGTTTCTTGACCTTACATTTTTTAACTTTTCAATCATCCTTTCTGTTGCAACACCATTGTCATCTGTGCCAAAAGGATAAAAAACATTTTTTCCAGTCATTCTTTGGAATCTTGCAATGAAGTCCTGCTGGCTATATGAGAAAGCATGGCCGATGTGCATCTTTCCAGAAACAGTCGGCGGAGGAGTGTCTATAGAATAGACTTTTGCCTTTGAATTTTCATCAAAATGATAGATTTTATTATTTTCCCAGAAGGCCTGCCATTTTGGCTCTGCTTCTTTTGGGTTGTAATGCTGCGGAAGCTCCATAATTTGATTTTATACTGGTTTTTATTTAAATGTTGCGGTGAAATCGGCTGTTGGTGTTTAATGCCTAGATTTTGATAGAAATGTTTATAAAATACCTGCCTATTTCATAATCAAAAGGGAAGATGTACACAAAAAAGAGATTTTTGCAAATTCTGATATTTGGATTGTTATTTGTATTTCTTATAAGTTTTGCAAATGCGCTTACGCAGATAACTAACTGTGTAGAATTGCAGAATATGAATAATGATCTTACTGGAAAATATGTTTTGATGAATGATGTTGATTGCATTGATTCAAGGAATTGGAATGGCGGCCTTGGCTTCTTGCCTGTCGGCAATTCAACAGCAGGATACAGATTTGCAGGAACATTTAATGGCAATGGATTTGTCGTAAAGAATCTTTATATGAATAGAAATGCTTCTTATTTAGGCTTGTTTGGATATACAACTGCAAATTTCACAATTATGAATACTAACCTTACGAATTTCACAATATTAGGCAAGTCTGTCATGGGGACAGCAGGAGGCTATATTTATGGAAATATCACACATGTTCATATCAAGAACTCATTTATCAACAGCACGTACTATTCAGGGACTTATTCAAATATAGGCGGTCTTGTTTCTTCCTTAGGTGTAAACTGCTTTATAACAAATTCATCAGTCAAGAATTTGATTATCCGTTCGGGAAGTGGAGCAAATGGGGGTCTTGTCGGCTCGTCAAGTGGAAATATATACTATTCATTTGTTGAAGATACTAATATTTCTGCTCCTGGCACTTATACCAATGGGGGTTTTGCAGGAACATCAACTGGCAAAATTTTTAATTCTTACTCAAAAAACAACAATATTTCAGGAGGGAATTATGTGTCTGGATTTGTGGCAGTAGGCAATAGCTTGATCCATAACTGTTGGAGCAATTCAACATCTACTTCCAATGGCTATGCTTCTGGAGGATTAGTTGGTAGGGGTTTGAACGGACTTTATATCAATAATTCCTTTTGGAATGGCAAGATGACAGGCGGAACAGATTTAGGCGGAATATGCGGACAGCAGGATTTCAGTAATTCTCTCGTTAGGATTGTCAATTCTTACTCATCGGGAAAAATCATAGCTTCAGCAACCACTACATATGCTGGAGGCATCAGCGGTTTTGTTAAATCAAACAATTCCGCTACTCATATGATAAATAATTCTTATTCAACTACAATTATGGGAGGAAACAATCCTTCAAGAAGAGGAGGAATAGCAGGAAGCTACACCAATATTTCTGTTTTTAATTCTTATTGGGATATAGATGTTTCAAATACAACTGTTTCATGTGCAAATGACACTTTTGGTGGTTCTGCTTATTCTATAGGCTGCGGAAATGAAATTAACAGAACAACCACTGAGATGAAGTAGCAATCAACTTATTCAGGATGGGATTTTACGAATATTTGGTATATCAATCAAGGCCAAAGTTATCCAAGCCTAAGATGGTCTTTAAGCTGGGTTAATGAGTGCAGAGATGCTGATAGTGACGGCTGGGGAGCAGCTGGCTCAAATTTAAGTTTATGTAACTATACTGCATCTTATGACTGCAATGACAATAATGCAAATATAAATCCAAACCAGTATGACATTCCAAACAATGGCATTGATGAAGATTGCTCTGGAGCAGATGCAACTGCATCTTATGATGCAAGAGTATACTTTGAAGATGAGACTTATAATTCAGGATTAGGATATTTTAAGGGAGATTACATAGGCTTTAGCGTAACTTTCAAGAAAAACAGCATCTTGAGCGATGAGGATGTTGCAAGAGTTGTTGTCAATCTTACTGATGTCTGGGGAAATGTAATAAAAACAATTGACAATTTAAGTATGGTACATAATTCTGCAGGAAACTGGACAGGAGAATTTTCTTCTTATGATATTCAGAATCAGGATGACAACAAGCTTAACTTAAAGGTCTTTGTTTATAATTCAGATGGAACATTGCTTTCATGGAGAACACATGGAGATGAGTGGTATCTGAATGGAACAGCAGCATCTGTGACATCTTCAATCTGCAATATTACAAATAATGCGCTTAGCAACTACACTGTTGAAAATCTAGGTTACATTTGCCCTCTTGGAAAAATAAATTGGACAGCTTCAAGGCTTGACTTAAGCTCAAGGGCAATTAACATGGATACTGCAAATTCAATAGGCCAAGGGTATGTTAGTGTAAATTCTGCATCATACTCTGAGCTTAACATTTCAAGAAAAGTTCCTTCAGCAAAAATCACAATGAACAATGTTGCATGCCCTGTAAGCAAGATATGGTATAAAGAAGGGCATTACATTTCTGCAAATGACATTATAAAAGCTGAAAAGGATTGTGAAGCAGCAGGGATATGCGCGAACAAGCAATGCAATGGAAATATTTTGACATTTGATGTTAGTTCATTTACAGGCTATGCAATAGGCACAAATTCCAACCGGACAATCTATGATTCTGCAGAAGGAACCACGCAGGATTGCTATACACAGGTCTGCATGTATGCAAATTATACAAATTCAATAGGCATGATATCAGGGGCAAGCTGCAACTTAACATTTGCTGATGAGCCAGCTGTTATCTATAAGATGGCATGGAACGGGATAAATTATGAGAACTGCTCAAAAACATTTATGTTTTCAGGGTTGCATGCCTATAGTGCGACATGCGACCATGTAGATTATAACCTGCTTTCTGCAATTGATAATATTTCAATTTTAGGGCCTGTATGCGATGGTGGCGGCCCTGGAGGAGCAATTCCTGAATTCAGCACAATTGGAATGATTTTGACATTAGTAATCGCAGGGACGGGAATACTGTTTATCATTACAAGAAAGCACTAAATCTTCTTTATTAATTTGTTTTTATTACTGTTACCAATAACTTTATAATATTCATTTGTTCTTTATTTATCGATGGACAAGCCAAAAACTTTCATAAACAAATATGCTCCTAAAAATACCAAAGATATAATCGGACAGGAATCCGGAGTGAATGCTCTCAGGAATTTCCTTACAAATTACAAGAAGCAGAGGAAAAAGGCAATGCTTCTTTACGGGCCTTCTGGATGCGGAAAGACTTCTGCTGCTTATGCTGTTGCTGAAGAGCTTGGGCTGGATGTGATTGAGATAAATGCCTCTGACTGCAGGAACAAAGGGCAGATACACTCAATTGTTGGCGTTGCATCAAAGCAGATGAGCCTTTTTTTCAGAGGGAAACTGATACTTATAGATGAGCTTGATGGGATTGCAGGAAGAGAAGATTATGGCGGAGTGCCTGCTTTGGTTGATGTAATCAAGAATTCATACTGGCCTGTTGTGATCACTGCAAACAACCCTTATGACAATAAATTTTCATCTGTCAGGAATGCGTCTGAGATGATTATGTTCAGGGAGTTGTCTTCAAATGATTTATTTTTTATCCTGAAGAATATATGCGATGCTGAAAAGATAAAGTATGAAGAGGATGCTTTGAAAACACTTGCGCGGCGAAATGCAGGTGATGCAAGAGGAGCTATCAATGACCTTCATATTGTTTCTGTGACAGGGCCTGTTGACGAAAAGTCACTCAATGACCTGTCAATGAGAGACAAGACAGACACTATCCACAATGCGCTTACAAAGATATTCAAGTCAACTGATGTCAATGTTGCAAAAGAGGCTTTTGAATTTGTTGATGAAGACCTTGACAAATGCTTCCTGTGGGTTGATGAGAATCTTCCTCTTGAATATACTGAGCAATTGGAGCTGGCAAGGGCCTATGAAAATCTTTCAAGAGCAGACGTGTTTTACGGAAGGATTACAAGATGGCAGCACTGGCTTTACCTGACTTATGTCAATGACCTGATGACAGCAGGCATTGCATCTGCAAAAGACGTGAAGAACAGGAATTTTGTTGAATATAAGCCAACTGGAAGAATCTTAAAAATGTGGTGGGCAAAACAAAAAAATATGAAGAAAAAGGCAATTGCTGAGAAGATTGCTGAAAAGACACATCTTTCTGCAAAGGATGTGAGAAGAGATATTGACTTCTTCAAGATAATATTCAAGAACAATTCTGAGATGGCTTCTAAGATAGCAAATGAGTTTGAGCTTGATGCTGAAGAGGTTGCATATTTGAAAAAGTGAATGTTATTTCTGTTGCTGGTAGCTGGAGAAATAATTTCTAGAAAAGTTTATAAGCAAATAAACTGATTACTTCCTTTAAGAGGGAATTTATGCCAAAAAGGGGAAACAGCACTTTAATTTCTGTTGCGATAATAAGTATAATTCTCTTAAGCATACTGCTGATAAAGAATTATGGCATGATAGGGGCAGTTGTTCTTAATGACTGCGGGGATGATTCTGACGGTGACGGTATAGGAGACGGATGCGATGCCTGCCCTAATGACCCTAACAATGATGCAGACGGTGATGGCATTTGCGGTGATGTTGACAACTGTCCAGATGCCTTTAACCCGGACCAGTCTGATTCAGACAGCGACGGTGCAGCTGATGCCTGCGATAGCTGCCCGAATGACCCAGACAATGACGCAGATTCAGATGGTGTATGCGGTGACTCTGATAACTGTGTAGGGGTTTCAAATCCTGACCAGGCTGATTCTGACGGCGATTGGACAGGGGGATGAATTCAGCCCATGCGGCGGAATTTACGGAGAATGTTCCTGCGGCCAGACTGTTGCAGATGATTTGACGCTTACAGAAGATATGGAATGTTCTGACAGCGATGCATTGGTGATTGGAGGAGACGATATAACCCTCGACTGCGATGGAAATTCTGTCTTGGGAGCAGGAAACTATAACGGAATCTACAATGAAGAAAACGATGATGCTACAATAAAAAATTGTAATATCTATAATTTTGCTACTGGAGTTTATGCTTCTGGATCAAACAACATGATTATAGAAGGTAATACTGTAACTGATACTTATGACTCAGGAATCTATATAGAAGGTAAAGTTATGGTAACATCAGGGCATTAGATTCTTAAATAACATAAGCCAGAAATCTCCGCACTTTAGTGCGCAGAGATGAATGGCTTAGTAAAATATTTCTATTAGTAAAATAATAAAATGCGTGGCGAACGGAAAATTTTGCGCCACGCACTAACCCTTCAAGTTAGCGTGAGCTTT
>JAGVIO010000217.1 GCA_020056025.1 archaeon | reverse complement strand
CAAAGATAGGCGAATCTGCTGCAGAGACAGACAGGATAACAATTGACGGAAAGCCAATACAAAAGCCAAAAAAGCTTTACATCATGTTTCATAAGCCAGTTGGCTGCGTGACTTCTTTGAATGATCCTCAGTATAAGACAATAATGTATTATATCAAACTAACTGAAAGAGTGATTCCGATAGGAAGGCTTGATTTCAACACTTCTGGATTGCTGCTTCTGACAAATGACGGAGATTTTGCAAATAAGATAATGCATCCAAGATATGAGATAACAAAGTCTTATTTGGCAAGCCTTGACAGGCCGATTATCGCAAGGGATGTTGAAAGAATAGTCCATGGTGTAAAGCTTGAAGAAGGCCTTACTTCTCCTGCAAAAGCAAGGAAGATATCCTCAACAGAAGTTGAAGTCACAATCCATGAAGGTAAGCACAGGATTATAAGAAGGATTTTTGCAAAGCTTGGCTACAAAGTACTTGCGCTTCAAAGGACAAGGATCGGAAAGCTTGAATTAGGCGAGCTTGAAGAAGGGATTTACAGAGATATGACAGAAGAAGAGAAAAAGAAGATATTTCTGAAATAAGCATTATCCGAAATCTGTTTTTTCAAAATATTCAATTGCTCTTGCAGAAGTTTTTTTAAGGAATTCGATATCTTTCTCTTTTATCTTATTTTCATTGTATCTAAGCAATTTGATAACCAGCTCCTGATTGAATACCCAGATTCTGTCTGCAAGCTGTATTAATTTGCCTTCAGCTGTCTGTGGGCTGCTTTCTTTTCCATGGTTGATGATGCAATCTTTTAACACAGGGCTGATTTCATATTCATTTTCGAGAAGCTTAAAGCTGTGTTCAGAATGATTTTCCTTATCAACAGAATAGCCAATGTCATGAAGATATCCTGCTATTCTCAGTAGGTCATGATCAATTTTTTTATTTTTTGCAAGAATGACAGCCATCTCTCCGACAAGCTTTGAATGAAGAGTTTTTGTTTCGCGCATTTCTAAATCTGGAATCTTGCCTAAGAATCTGCTGCATAGCTCCTTTGCGATCTCTAAAGTGATTTTTTGTTTCATTAAACACTAAATTGATAATCCTAAATAAATAACTTTCTAATTATATTCGGAAAATTTCCGGTTTAGAACTCTCCCAACATCATCTACCTTTTGCCATTAACTTCTATGAAAAGTTTTGGAGATTAGCGAAGAAGAGAAAAAGAAGATATTTCTAAAATAACCCTGAAAAGCAATAGGTTTTTAAAATCACTATAATCCTTCTGCTTGCTCATGGAAACTATAGAAGAGATGCGCAATCAATATGGAAAATGTATAACAAAACGCCAAGAAAACGAGTATTTACATATTTCTGTCAATGCACCAGTGCTTGAAAACATAATAGGCACTTGCCTGAAAGCTGAAATTAAAGGTTTGGCTGCTACCCTAAATAGCTCGAAGATAGTTATCGACCTTCTGGCAGTCAATAATCTTACTCAGCATGGCGCAATATTTCTTTATTACAGTGTAGCTGAAGCAGAAAGAAAAAATAAGGTGGTTATACTTGACGGCATTTCTGATGCAGTTGAGCAGAAGCTGAAAGAATGGAAACTTTATGGCTCTTTCAGGTATTTTCCAAGAGCAGAGTCAGGAGCAGTTCCTAATAGCCAAGTCCCGGGCGAAGTAGTTTATAAATAAATTTATATCTCAAAATTCAACAAGCATCTTCTGCCGTTTGCCATCAACCTCAATAAAAGGCTTTGCCCTGTCAACAAATGTTCCTAAATTATTCAGTTCTTCATATTTTGTTATTTTGCCTTTGTTCTGGACAAACTGCAGAATATTATTTGCAGTCTTTGGCCCAATGCCTGGAATCCTGATTAATTCTTCATAATCTGCTTCATTAATGTCAATTGCCCTGTCAAAATTTGCTTTTGCAATTGCAAGTTTGGGATCTTCTTTTGGAAGCATTCCGTTTTCAAAAACATTTTCAAATTCTTTTAGCTTGAAGTTATACTGTTTCAGAAGAAAATCAGCATTGTAAAGATGATTCTGCCTTGACATTGGCTCTGGCTTGTCATTCTCCAGGGGAGTTCCTTCAACAGGCCTGAATGCAGAATAATAGACTCTTTTCAGCTTGAAATTAGTATATTCCCAGTCTGTCATTTTCAGAACATCTTTGTCAGTTGAATGTTTTGTCACCATCATCTGCGTTGTCTGGCCTCCTGAAAGATTAAATCTTGAAAGCCATGCCTGCCTTCTGAGAATATCTGTCTTGTATTCTTTGCAGGATGAAAGTTCAGACAATACTCCTTTGTTTGGAGCTTCCAGATTGATGCTCATCCTTGTTGAAATAAAAGATGCCTGCTTTATCAGATCATAAGATGTTCCAGGAAGAACTTTGAAATGCACATATCCATAGAACTTATATTTGTTTCTAAGAATCTTCACAGCTTCAATCATGCTTTCTGTTGTCTTGTCAGGATTGCTTCCTATTCCAGATGTAAGGAACAGCCCTTCAACAGCAAGGTTTTTGTGCAGATGATTGAAAACTTTTGCAAGTTCTTTTGGTTCATAGCTTGCTTTTTGCTTGTTTTTGCATGAAGTTGAATTCTCGCAGTATTTGCAGTCAAAAGAGCAGGAATTTGTCATCAGTGTCTTGAACAGCCTGCATGTCTTGTGCTCTGCTTTTGCATAGTATATACCACCTAATCCTGAATTTACCTTTACTTCGCACATTTTAGGCCCGCATGAATCATATTTGCCTGAATGCGAAAGTATTTTTGCTTTTTCCAGTATTTCCATAGCAATTGCAAAGAACTTCCTGTTTAAATATGCTTTCCACCCCCAGCTGTCCAGTGACCAGTGGAAACCTACTTTTTTTTCCTGTTTTCCAGCTGTTTTTTAGTTTCTGTAATACTTAAGAAATTATCTTGGGATAATGCTGACTTTCCTGTCTTCTGCTCAAGCTCTTTTCTTGTGTTATATGCTATCTCTCCTCCTTCTTTTGCTGAATCTTTACACTCTTCAATGCCTTTTGAGTCTTTTGCAACAGTTATATCTGTGGTTGCTTTTTCTCCTACCATTGTAAGAATAAGTTCCCAGTCTGTCATATGGTCACGAAGGTTCTGGTTCTTCTTGTCCAATCCTTTGAAATCCTTGTATTCCTGGACTGTTTTGCCAAATGTTGCTTTGCTGATCTCATTTGTGAGTATTGCAAATTCTTTTTCAAGCGCAACCTCTCTTTTTTTCCATTCATCAGTAAGCTCCTGCCTTATTGCAATTCCTCTTAATCTCTTGTCAATCCATTCTTTCGGGTAGCCTTTTAATTTATAATATTGCTTAATCCTGTCCTGTCCCAATTCAGGATTTTCTATTTCCTGTATTCTTTCATACCCGACTTGGGCAAGCCATAGCTTGAAAGGTTCTGCTTTTGGAGAAGGTATGGATTGAATTAGCCTGAATGCGCCTTTTGTGTTAGTGCAGTCTGT
>JAGVIO010000184.1 GCA_020056025.1 archaeon | reverse complement strand
CAACTCTCTGCTGCTGGCCTCCTGAAAGCTCTGAGGGCTTGTGCTGCATCCTGTCTCCCAAACCAACCAGATTAAGCAGCTTTTCTGCCCTTGCAACCCTTTTTTCATAGGAAATTCCCTGGAATATCATCGGCAAAGTTACATTTCTCTTTGCAGTCAATGAAGAGATAAGATTAAATTGCTGGAATATGAAGCCAATCTTTCTGCCTCTTATCTGCGCAAGCTGGGATTCGCCCATATGCGCAATATTCCTTCCTTCAAGATAAACAGCCCCTTTTGTTGGAACATCCAGGCAGCCGACCATGTTAACTGCTGTTGATTTTCCAGAGCCAGACGGGCCCATGATTGCAACAAACTCTCCTTTCTCTATCTCGATTGTCAGGCCCCTTAAGGCATTTACCTCAACATTGCCCATCTTATAGGTTTTCCAGACATTGTCCAGTTTGATTATTATTTTTTTGTCTGCCATTTTCAGTTATTTCTTTTCCTCAACAGCTCTTTTTATCAGAAATTCAAGGCCATGAGACCTATTTGCAAAGATTTTTTGCTCTATATTCTTATCAAGCCATTTAAGAAGGTCTTTGTCGATAGTTACTGTGATTCGCTCTTTCATTTTCTATAGCTATGCGGAGAACACAAATGATTGAGCAAAAGAGTTTGTGTTCTCCTGATATATTGGCGGAATAATCTTTGCTCATTTTTAAGTTCCGCCAATATACATACTTTTACATATATTAGTATATATTAGCATACTAAGTATGTAGTGGTATAAAAAGCTTTTGATTGCCAGAGAACGTGAAAGCATGCAATTTTGAGATAAAATATTTAAATAAAGCCCTATATTGCGAATCTATGAAATTCAGAACAGAAGAGCAGAAAAGATTGTTGTCAAAAAAGAACATTGTTTCTTTGTTTATAGTAGCAATAATGGTATTCAGTGTAATAGGGTTCATGCTTGGAGAAAACGCCAGCACAACGCACAAATACAAAGGGATAAAGTTCAGCCTTCTGCCTGGCAACCAGTGGGAAGCAAAAATAAACAGCATTCAGCACCAGTTTGATAATTTTCCAGGAGATCTTGATTATATAAATATCAGCGCAGATGCTGTAAGCAGGCTGAAAGATAAGGTGCAGATTGACATAACATCTGATGCCAATGACAGCAAAAAAGAGTATATTGCTGCTGCTGAATATTATCTCAGCCAGGAAATGAACAAGGAGGCAATATTCCTAAGAGTCGGATTTACCGGAAAGAATGATTATAATTTTTCAACAATCAAATGCACAGATGCAACTGAAGCAGTGCCCGTGGTATATTTCAAATCATCAAATGAGACAAAGATTTCCCTTGTTGAGAACTGCATTGTTGCAGAAGCTGCCAAGACAGAGGATGTCATGGGGCTCAAAGACAAGCTGATTTATGCTATGCTGGGAGTTCTTGATTAAAATGGGAGATGAAAGCGACGAGGATTATAGCGAAGTGAAGAAAGAAAAGGATGCCAAAGAACAGGATGTAGAGGATATCATCAGCTTTGAGAAGGAAAAGCTTATTTCTGAAACAAAAGGAGATATTGAGATAGAAGAAAGCAAAGCCCATAAGGAAGACAGCGCAGAGGATACAAAGAAACTGCTGTATCTTGTCGGAGGGGTTGTGTTAGTATTTGCTCTTATAGTCGGAGCTGCGTTGCTGGCAAAAGTATACTATAAGCAGGAAGTGCTTACTGTTGATGATTTGCATAAACTGAATATCGAAGGAAAATTGCCTCCTGAACAGGGATATATGTACAATGGCTTTTCTTTTATCTATCAAAACGGATTGTGGCTGAGCCAGCTGAAAAGGGACGGAAAGGACTATGACATCAATCTTCATTACGGGCCAAAAGATCTGGAGCAGATACCTATGAGGGGAAATGGAATTTTGAACCAGTCTGAGATCTTTATCTCGTTTGACCTTTCTACCGGCTCTGCTGAAAAAGGATATCTTGCACTTGCAGGAGCTGAGTTAGGGGCAAATCTGGCAAAAGGACTGGATATCAGGCCAATCGCTGCCTGCGTAAACAATGACAGCTATGCGTGCTTTAACAGGTCAATTGTCAACTGCAGGAACAAGGACAAAAATGTGATTGTGATTGAAGAATCTAATTTTACTGAGGTTAAATTTGACGGAGGCTGCGTAACAATCAAAGGCAGGGAGAAAGAACTGATAAAAGCAGTTGACAGGTTCCTGTATTATTGGTATAAGATAATGGGGCAGTAAAATGATTGAAATCATGCCTTTTGGGCGCCATAACGGAGATTCTATTGAACAGATTGCTTTAAAAGATTATAAATATTTCAGATGGCTGCTGGGAGAATGTAATATCAGAAAGCCCTCTTTAAAAGAAAGAGTAAATTTTGTTTATTATGTTGCAAACAATTTTGTTCCGCAGGTAAAATGCGCTGGATGCGCTAACCGTGCAGATTATATCAGCCTTTATCATGGATATGGCAGACTTGTGACAACAGATGCTTCATTTGTTTATTGTTCTGAAAATTGCTGGAGAAGCGATCCTAGAAGAGGAGATGATCATAAGCTAGGGTTGAGTGAAATAAAGTTTGACACTGCTTTTCAAGGCACAAAATGGGATACAAATCTTATTATCAAAGAAATTGCAATATGCATGGGAATGACCAGCGGAAAAAAAACAAAAGAATATCTGCATGATTTCTTTGACAAAATGCAGCTTAAAGTGCCATACAGATAAGCTTATATTTCTTTCATTCCATCTTTTGTCAATGCTACCATTCTTACGGCTATTCCTAATTTTAGAAGTGCTGACAGGAGAGCCATGTGCTCTTTGCCAGAGCCTGAGATGAAATTCACTGCAACTTCAAAGTCTGTTAATTTTCCTTTCAATGAATTCTTTATTGATTCTATCAGATCTGTCAATGGCTGGTTGTCTGGGTCTATTATTATTAATTCAACTGGCTTGTCAAACTTTGCCTGCTCTTTGCCAAACTCGTTTGTTATAATGTAAATCTTATCCCATTGATTGTCAGAAATTAGTTTAGCAACATGGCCCCATGTGCCTTTTCCTGTTGATAAGCAAGCAACTAATGATGTCATAATTTCCTCATTGCAAATCATCTATTCTTATGATGTGATATCCGAACTGAGTCTTTACTGGGCCAATGATGTCGCCTTTCTTTACATTCGGAGCAAAGCAGGCATTTTCAAATTCTTTTATCATCTGGCCTCTTGGGAACCAACCCAAACTTCCACCATTTTTCTTTGAAGGGCAAATTGATTTTTCCCTTGCAATGTCTTCAAAGCTCTTGCCGTATTTTACATCATAAGCTATTGCTAAAGCTTCCTGCTCTGATTTTACTAGAATATGCGATGCATTTATTTTTCTTGGCATTTTTTTCACCTTTATTATAATCTTATAGGAGTTTCTAATTCCTCTTCCTGAGGGTTATATAGCTTTCTTATTGCTTCTATTTGCTGTTTTTTGCTTAATCTACCATTGTCAATTATTGTAAGAATATCTTCAAGTTCAGGATTTGCTTTTTTTCTCTGTATACCTATGATGTTCCTATCTGTTGCCTGGATACTGCATTCGCTAGAGAGAACACATTTGTAAAAACGGCATCTTATATCCAACAGGTACCCTGCTGGCTTATCGCCTAAATGATTCTTATGAAAAACCCCTATTTCTTTGTCATTGAATTTTCCTTTTAAATCTCTTAGGAAAATTTCTGCTATTTCTCTTTCTCCAAAGAAGGATAATACAAATGGAGAAGATAATGCCTCATCTACAGTAATATAATTCGAGCTTGAAGAAGACATAAATTTTTGATGGTTCATGACTATTACATTTTTTCCATCTTCCTGGCTGACATACCTGTCAATTTCCCCTGGCGGCAGAAGTCCTCCACCATTAAATGTAATACTCAGATTATCAACTGCTCTCCTTATGTTTTCTGGATCAGAGAAATAATGATCATTGCGATGAATAAATATATCAACAGCAGAACCTTTTTTAGTCTTTCCTGTTGCCAACATGCTTAATGTAGCATATTCAGTGCGAGTGGAGGGAGTGCCGCCAAGCGCATCAACAATCATTGGTACAGTACATGCTTCATAGCCTTCTTCTTGGCATTCTTCCAATTTGGTTGCTAAATCCACCGAGTCAGGATAAAATTCTTTTACTTTAAGTTTCATTTTATGTTCACCTTTCTGATCATAATCCTGTTGGATTATCTATGAAAATCGTCTTTACTTTAAATTTTTTCTCAATCAACGGCATCAATGCCTTTACGCCGACTGTCTCTGTTGCATAATGGCCTGCGAATATTATATTAATCTTACTTTCTGCGGCAGCATTATAAATGCTGTGCAACGCATCTCCTGTCCAGAAAACGTCAATCTTTTTCTTTATTGCCTCATAAGAGTCGTATGCTCCTCCACCTGAAACAACGGCAATTGTCTTTACTTTCCTTTTTCCAAAAAGAAGAGCATGAGATTTTGTATGTAATACCTTATTTATTGTTTTTACTAGCTTATTGATGTCCTGCTCTTTTTTAAAATATCCTTCATATCCACAATCATCAAATTTCTTTTTTATCTTTGCTCCAAGCAGATTCAGGAGAAGGGCATTGTTGCCATATTTCCTATGAGCATCCAATGGAAGATGGTAGCATGCTAATGAAAGTTTATTCTTTCTTAAGAATTTAAGGCGCTCTTTTGTGACATTAGTAATATCTTTTTTCCGTTTTAACCAAAAGCCATGGTGCGTGATTAAAAGTTGAGCATTTTTTCTCTTTGCTGCTTCAAACACATACATGCACGGATCGACTGCAAAAGCAACAGTATCTATTTTATTATTTCCTTTGAAATTCAGGCCATTCTTGATCCATTTGTCTTTTATCTTTTTTATCTTCAATTCTTTGTTAAGAAATTCAACAATCTGCTTAAGATTAGCCATTGTTTTACCTTTTTATCCAAAATAATTAGGAGATTCCTGCTTCATCTGCCTTGCTGTTGCTGCCTTGAAGCCGTCCTTTAATTCTTCATATGTCTTTTCAACTTCCTGCGTAACAGAAGGCCTTACTTTTTCAAATGCTTTCTCAAAATTCTTCATTGCAACTATTTTTGCTTCAATGTCTTCTTTCAATGCATCCATTGCAGCTTCCCTGCACAATGCTTCTATGTCTGCTCCTGTATAGCCTTCGGTCATCTCTGCCAATTTGTCCAGATTGACATTCTTCAACGGCATGTCCTTTGTATGTATCATGAATATGTTCTTTCTTGATTTTTTGTCAGGCTGCGGAACCAAGACAACCCTGTCAAACCTGCCTGGCCTTAGTAAAGCCGGGTCAACTATATCTGGCCTGTTTGTTGCGCCAATAACAACAACATCGTGCAGCTCTTCAAGGCCGTCAAGCTCTGCGAGTATCTGGTTTACAACAGATTCAACCACTCTTGTCTCTGAGCTTATGCCTCTTCTTGGAACCAAGCTGTCAATTTCGTCAAAGAATATTATTGTAGGCGAAGCCTGCCTTGCTTTCTTGAAAACCTCCCTTACTGCCTTTTCTGATTCGCCGACCCATTTTGACAAAAGCTCAGGGCCTTTGACCTGTATGAAATTAGCATTTGTCTCGTGAGCAACAGCCTTTGCGAGCAAAGTCTTTCCTGTTCCAGGAGCTCCGTAAAGAAGAATTCCTTTAGGGGGCTTTATGCCCATTGTCTTGAACACCTGGGGATTTTTCAAAGGCCATTCCACTGCTTCCTTAATCTCCTGCTTCACTTCTTCCAAGCCGCCTATATCATCCCACCTAATATTAGGGATTTCCACAAAAATTTCCCTTAACGCAGATGGCCTGACAGTCTTTAATGCAGCCATGAAATCAGCTTTTGTTATCCATAATCTTTCAAGTATCTCTTTTGGAATGTTTGTTTTTTCCTCGTCTTTTGACTGCAATTTTATTTCAGGCAATAGCTTTCTAAGAACACCCATTGCTGCTTCTTTTGCCAATGCTGACAAATCTGCGCCGACAAAGCCATAGGTTATTTCTGCTACCTCTTCCAAGTCTTTTGATGAGCCTTTGCGCCTTATCTCTTCAAACAACGATTTTGTCAAGATTCCTATTTCCATAAGGTCGGAGATTGTATTTATTATTTCATCGTCTGTCTTTTTCTTTGTTATCTCATTGAATTTTGCTTTAGGGTTGCTTGATTCCCAGAGTTCAGAAGATTCCTCAATCTCACTGATATGCACAATTATTGTGTCAAGCTTTTCCTTGTCAGAAAGCTGCTTTTTTAGTTTTTCAAGCTTCTCTGCCTTTGACTGCAGGTCCTTTAATTTATTGTTTAGTTCAGTGATTGTTGATTTGTCTTCCTTAGACTTTTTCAATTTTGAAATTTCTTCGCTTATGCTTTCTTTCTCTGATGCAAATGCCTTTATTTTATATTCTAGCTTCTCAAGAATTTCTTGGCCTGCAATATCATTATAGAATGTTCCCTTTATTGGCATGTTTCTTGTATGAATCTTCAATATCTTCAGCCTGCCTTCTTTTGAAGGAACCCCGATTTCTATCTCCCTGTCAAACCTGCCTGGCCTTCTCAATGCTTGATCAAGAACATTCGGAATATTGGTTGCTGCAATAACCACAACCTTGCCTCTTGATTTAAGGCCATCCATCAATGCAAGCAATGTCGCAACAATCCTTCTCTCAACCTCTCCTTTGCTTTCTTCCCTTTTTGGAGCAAGGCTGTCTATTTCGTCTATGAAAATTATTGCAGGAGCATTCTTTTCTGCCTGTTCGAATATCTTTCTTAAGTTTGCCTCTGATTCGCCGTAGAACTTTGAAACTATCTCTGGGCCGTTGATTACAGTGAAATATGAGTTTGTCTCGTTTGCAACAGCCTTTGCGAGCAAAGTCTTTCCTGTTCCAGGAGGGCCGTGCAAAAGAACCCCTTTTGGAGCTTCGATTCCCAAACGTTCAAATATTTCCGGATGTTTCAATGGCAATTCAACCATTTCCCTGATTTTAGTAATCTCATCGCTTAATCCCCCTATATCTTCATAATTAACTTCTGAAATATACTCTTCCTTGATTTCAACTGCTTCTGGATTAAGCACTACTTCTGTCTCTTCTGTGACTAAAACTGCACCTTTTGGATTAGTGTCTGCTACAATAAACCTTAATTCCTTGAAGCCGAAGCTCGGCATCATTGCCTCTTCCAGGAATTTTGCAAGGTCAAGGTTTTCATCAAAAAATCCTGTGCCTATTGAAGGCCTGGACACTCTTCTTCGCACATTTCCGCCTATTGACAATAAATCTCCTTTGACCATCGGCTTTCCGATAAGCCTATCTTTGATTGCAGAAGGGGGTGAAATATTGACAACCATTCCTTTGATCGCAGGAGCAATTGTCACTTTGACTGCTTTTTTAACATCTGCTTTGCTTACTTTTACAACTTCGCCAATGCTGGTTTTAGCATTCCTTCTTATAAGACCGTCCATCCTGATTATATTCAATCCTATATCAGAAGGATATGCCCTGTCAACTATTGCGACTGTTTTTCTAGAACCTTCGATTTCGATTATCTCTCCTGGCCTTGCATCTATCTGCCTTAAGAGATTTACTTCTATCCTGACTATGCCTTTGTATACTTCTTCCTGGAGTGATTCCTGAACCTTTAGCTTGATTTCTTTTTCCGGCATTTTAATTACCTATAGATATGAATAAAAAAGCTAAGAAATGCTGCTTTAAAAACATTTTGCTAGTTATTTTGATTCTGCTGGCTTTGCCTCAACTTTTGGCATCGGAATCGGCGAAGGAAGGTTTACATGCTGGCTTAATATCAAAGCCTCTATATTGCACTTTGTCAACGCAACATTCAATACAGCTGTCATGACTTCCTTGTCAATTTCTTTGTTTTTTTTCCAGGTCTTTAACATATCATCTACTTTTTTTGTATCTTCAACTGCATTCACTTCGCCTTCAAGCGCAATTGATGCAAGCTTAGGGCCATAGTCAGACAGGAAGCTGAATGTGAATTTCAGGCCTTTTTGCTTTGCTGTGTCAAGATTGAGCTTCAGCTCTTCCATGTCTTTTACAGAAATATTATTGCTTATGTTTATGTTGCCTACTAACGGCTTTACCTTTTCTACGCTAATTTTGTTAATATTGACTCCTATTATAGCTACCATTAAAACCACCTTTGTATTTGATAATTCGTTTATTTTTGCATAGATTTATATATTTTTTCCTATTTTTCTGCTAAAAATGAACTTTTTGGATACAGTAAGGATGAGTGGGTCTTAGAATTCTTTTGAGAGATGTTTAGATTAAGCTATAGATAAGTAATATAATCTGTTCAAAAATATAACGAGGCTATATCATGGATAAAAAATTATACTATCAAATCAAAAAACCAGTTGACTTGAGCAATGTGCCTGAGATAAAAGGCTATGACTTCAAAGGAAAATTCGAATTTGAGAAGTTTGTAAAATCCTTTTCAAGCACAGGGATACAGGCTGCAAATCTTGGAGCTGCTGTTGGTATTGTGGATATAATGATAAGAGAGAAAGTGCCGATATACCTGTCATTCACTTCAAACATGATCTCATCTGGTGTTCGTGAAACAATAACTTATCTTGCAAAGAATAAGAAGGTTGCTATTTTGTGCACTTCTGCAGGAGGAGCTGAAGAAGATGCTATAAAAGCGCATATGCCATTCAGAGTAGGGCATTTTGACGCAAAAGGTGAAACTTTGCTTGAGCTTGGTGTTGGAAGAATAGGCAATGTATTTACAACAAATGAGCATTATTCTTATTTTGAATTTTTTATAAGAGAGGTGTTTGATGAACTGCTGAAAGATTTTCGCGAGAGGAAAATCCTGATAACACCTTCAAGGATTGCATGGATGATGGGAAAGCACATTTCTGAAAGAAAAGATTATGACAAAGAAAACTCTTATCTTTACTGGGCTTATAAAAATGAGATTCCTGTCTATTGCCCTGGAATTGTAGATGGAGCAATCGGAGATATATCTTATTTTTACAGAAGGCAAAACAAGGAGTTTGTAATTGATGTTGGAGCTGACCATGAAAAGCTGATAAATTATACATTGAATTCTGAGAAGACAGCAGGGATTGCGCTTGGAGGAGGAACACCTAAACATTATATCCTTAATGCAAACATCTTCAAGGAAGGATTTGATTATATGGTGTATATCACAACTGCAACAGAGCATGACGCATCTGATTCTGGCGGAAACCAGGAAGAGGCAGTAAGCTGGGCAAAGATAAAGCCGAATGCTCCAAGAGCAAAAGTAATTTGCGATGCAGCAATCGCTTTTCCCTTGCTTGTTGCTGCGACGTTTGCAAAGTGATCAGTCTGGATTATTTATGAAGGCTTCTCTTTTTAGGTCTTCCAATATGATATTTTCATGCAGCTCTTTCAGCTTAAACCTTGACTTCAATAATTCCCTGAACATGACATAATCCTTCATATTGTTATGTATTGTGTCAAGCAAAAAGACATAGCCGTCATTTGCTTCGTAGAGGTTATTCACATTCTGCTGCTCGAGCAAGAATGCCTTTAGGCTCTGCTTGTCCTGGCTGTCTACTCTTAACACCAGATTCACAACATAGTTGTAGCCTGCTTTTGAATAATCCATCAAGGCTGTGCATTTTGTTATCAGACCCTGCTTTTTCAGGCTGTTGACTCTGTCAAAGACAGTTGAAGTCGGCATGCCTAATTCTTTTCCTATCTCTGACAGGCTTTTTCTTGAATCTTCCCTTAGCTTTGCAAGTATCTGATTATCTCTTTCTTTCATGCTTTGCCCTCTTCTTAGCTGTATTCTTTTCTTTTCCAGCTTCTTGCTTTTTTGCCTTGATCTTCTTCAGCTCTTCTGGATTTGTTGTTATCAATTCATGTGTCACAGGATCAACCTTGACCTGTATTTTGTGATGACTCTTTCCCCAGATAAGTATTCCTTCGCCCTGCTTTGCATTTGAGATTATCTCTTTCTCTGTATCATTGAGGTTGAACATCTCTGCTGTTTCCTCCAGCACAATGCCTTCTGTTTTCAGGATGTATGCAAATGCCGAGTTTGCAAGATATGCTTTTCCTTCTGGGCATCCTTTGAGCTCTGCAACACTCTGGGTGATAAGTATCAATGAGCCGTTTATCTTTCTGAATGTCCTTGCGAATCCTTCGATGTAAGCAGATTCCTGCTTGTTCTTCAGGACACGCCATGCTTCGTCAAGCACAAGCATCTTTTTCTCTTTGTCAGATGTGAACTTTGTCTTTATGAATTCCAGCAGGATCATCATAAGCACAGGCCTTACTTCTTCAGGCATCTGCTTGAATTCAATAACATTGAACCTTGCATTCGGATTGATTCCTTCGCCGTTTGTGTTCATAAACCTGAAAATGCCTTCTGTGTATCTTGAAAGCCTGCTGATCATCATTTCATATTCTGATTTAAGATTATAGTCAGAGCATTTCTTTTTGCAGGATTTCAGTACAGCCAACAAATCGCTCAATTTTGGAGGCATCTTTTTCCATGTTTTTTCATTTGTTTCAGTTATGCCTTTCAATGTGTAAGTCTTGATGATTGCCTGCTCAAGCAATGGTTTTTGTGTTACAGACAGCCCTCCAAGTAAAACGCCAAATATATTTGGCACTCCTTCAAGCTTGTCATGCAATGAGCCGCCCATCAAAGAAAGGATATTCGGGATGTTTTTTGAATCTCTCCTTAATCTTATTACCTGCGACTCGTTAATGTTCTTGCACATGTCTGTGTATTCATCTTCAGGGTCAAGGATAAACACCTTGCTGCCATTGACCATTGAATCATTGAGTATCAATGCTTTTGTCGCAAAGCTTTTTCCAGAGCCTGATGCGCCGATGACTGTGCCTACATATTTTGGCAGTTTCCAGATTGACTTTGCAACAGGAATATTGTTGCTGTTGAAGCCAAGCAATACTCCGTCATCTTCATCAACATCATAAAAGCTTGATGAAAATGGGAATGATGCTGCTGCAGCTGGTCCTGGAACCAATATCTCCCTGCTGTTAAGGTGCTTTATTCCGCATGGGATTATTGATTTCAGCAACTGCTCATTGTATTTTGTTGTATATTTTGTCTCAATGCCTTTTGAGTGCAGGGAATTGACAATCTTTCCGCCCAACTGAGTTGCTTCTTCCTTATTCTTGCCTTTGGCAGTTATATGAAGAGACATCTTGTAGAGCTTGTATGCTCCTGTCAAGATGTTTTTCAGCTGCTCTGTCAACTGCTTTTTCCTTGCTTCCAATGCAGGATTTGAAACGCCTTTCTGCTGATATTTGTACAAATCATTTTCAACTTTTTGCAATTGCTTGTTTAAATAGATTTCAATTGCCCTGATTGAGCTTGGCTCAATGAACAAGCTGAAGTCCATATTTCTCTTTTCCTGTGTCAGCTCTCCAAGCCAATTTTCACCAACTGTGGCTGGAAAGCCAGAAGCTACAACTCCTTTATAGAATTGGTTTCCGACCTGGATTATGTCTTCATCTGTGCTTACAAAATCCGGCTTTATCAGATATTCCATAAGCTCATTATCTTTTATCGCATTGACTGGCTTGCTTTTGTCGCTATATTCAATCATGTCTTCATTGATGACATAGCCTTGCTGCCTAAGCTTTGACCTTATTGTGTTCTTTTCTTCTTCGCTGAGATTTTTGCAGATTTTGTCAAACTCAGCCGGAAGCATTATCTTTTTCCTTCTGAGATAGTCTGTTATTTCGTCAAGAACAAAATCTGTCTCTGACTTTTTGCTTAAAAAATTGAATTTCATTTTTATCCCTCCTGTCTCCATGTTTGTATACAATCGTTTATTGTTTCATATTTCCCTTTATTATAGAATGAAAATTCAAAGAATGATCTGTAAAGGTTCTTCAGCTGCCCATTGTCCATCTTTATTGCATCTAATTTTGCATTTTTCAGCAATGAAACTGCATTTTCTGCACGGGAATTCAGCAATGATGCTGAATTGTCAAAATTCTTCAGCTTTTTTATCTCACTTTTATTTTTGTAATAAGGATAATGTGGGATTACAATATAGCATAACCTCTCTACTTTGCCATTTTTCAGCATATGGATTTCCAGCCATTTGTAGAACCTGTTGAAGTCAGACAAATTGTCCTTGTAATCTTTTTTCTTTTTTATGAAAACCTCTGTATTTGCCTTGAAGACCATGAGCCTGTCTTTCAAGCCCTCGTTCACTGTCCTTGATGTGATCTGCACAGGATAGTGCAAAGTGTCAAGCCATAGCCTGAAGCTCGCCATTGCCTTCAATTGATCTGCTCTTTCTGCCTTTTTAGGAAGCCTCAACTTAACCTGAAGCACTGCTGCAATTGCCCCATCATTGAATACGACTGTGTCTTTGTCAATCTTCATTATCTGCAAAACATCATTGAACATGCTTGTGTTTTTCATTTTTTAAGCCTCTGATAATATTTTTCCTGCTCTTCCATGCTTTTAGTATTAAGCTCTATTATCGGAGAAAGCACTGTCTTGTTTATCTTGCTCTGGTTTGTGAAATATGCTGAATAAAGGCCTAACAATTCGTTTGTCTTCAGCCTTCTTGCATTTAAACCGCATTTGCTTAATGTTTCAATGCAGTTTGTTATGTTGCTCCTCAATGCCTTTTTGCTCTTCTTGAAATCAAAATTGGCTGAAAGATTTGTATACTGGCCTGTAAAGATTGATTTCAGTTCTTCAATGAACGGCCTTTTTGCTATCTCTGCTTTTTCTGGGATTATAATGTAAAATGTCCTGTTCCTGACATTGTTATTTGCAACCTCTTCATTCACCCATTTTGAAAAAGAGCTTAATCTTTCCTGGTTTTCCTTAGGCGCTTTCTTCTTTATATTCTTCAGCCATTTTTCAAGGTCAACATCAACTGATCTTGACAGAATCTGAACATAATAATCTATGCTCCTAAGCCAGTTCTGGTATGAGTTCATGACTCTTTCTCTTTCTTCTTTTCCCAAAATAAAGAAGTCAATTGGCTTTACCTCGATTATGCCAAGCAATGTGCCTCGCTTCAGTATGACTGTTTTTTCCTTTATTTCGTCCACATCAATGAATGTGCTGACATGGCCGTCAAAGTAGCTTGCCTTGTACAGGCTTTTTTTCAGGTTAAACTGCGCTTTTATCTTTGTTTCCAAGTCAAAGAAGACAAACATTATGCCTAATGCTGCAATCGGCAAGATTATGATTGCAATTATCCATGGGCTTATGATCTTACTTAGATAAGTATAAATCAAAAATGATGCTAATGTAAATCCTCCAGCATATACGAACTGTTTTAATGACAGCCCAAAAAGGAATTCTTCTGCATACTTTGTCAAATTTCGTGGAATTTCAAACCCTGCCATTATTTATCAACCTCTTGAAGTCTTATCTGATTTACAACTGTAACTGATGCCTTGATTATTGTTGCAAGTATCAAAATTATATGGAATGCAACGCTAAGCATTAATGCGCTTGAAAGTATCATCATTTTCACTGGAACTCCTGAAAGGACAAGCGAAAAATGTATTGTAAGTATGCATGCAACAGGGTAAATTAATTCTAATGCAAAAAGATATATCATTAATTTTCCATATTCTCTTGTCAATGATGAGATGAACAAAAGCAAAATTATAGGTGATGTTGAAATAAGGAAAAGCAATAAAAGGTTTCTTGCATTCATTGATAGTATGTATGCTTTTGCAATTGTTGCAAATAAAGGGACATTAACGTATAATTTGCTAAGTTTCTCAACACTTCCTTCAAGGCCTGCTTTGCTTGAATCGAAAGTTGGGAACATATTTTTGAAAGATGTCAAATCTGAAGGGATATTGCTGTTGCTCATAACCATTGCATTTAATGCGTCTGAAAAATTGTATGTTTCAACAATTATCAATGGCAATGCAACCAAAAGTACGCCTGAAAAAATAATGAACTTAAAGCTTCTTTTGCATTCTTCCCTCTTTTGTGGATTATCTGCGCTAACCATAAATTGATAGCCTATAAGAATTGTTATCAATACCAGCAATCCGAAAAATAAGTATTGGAAAATTCCAAAGTATTTAACTGTCTTAAGCAAGTCAAAGTTTTGGGCTTTTACTGAATCGTATACTTCTTCTTCCAGAGATTGCATCTGGTCTGCAAATAGCTTGTTTCCTGACATTGCATAGCTGTCAAGCTGGCATTCTGTAATGCCTGCATAATCATATGCGGATGTGCTTGCGCAGGTTTTTGAAACCACGCCTGTTGTTTCTGCAAATGTGACTGGAAGCAAAAATATAAGCATCAGAATCAAGATTATGTATTTCATAACAACCTCCTTAGATATACATGCGCTGCTGCCTTGTACAAGAAAATTAGGAAAAATATTGAAAATGCAAACACAGCCAATGAAACATAATAATCCTTGTCATAAACAAAAATCTGCTTCGAAGCTGAATAATTGTCATATTCGATGCTTATTGATTTTCCATCTAAAACAGGGTCTAGGCTGACCATTGCCTGGCCATCTTCAAGCTCGATTGGAATTGTATCATTTGCGTAGGTCAATTGCGCTGTTCCGGTGGCGTTAGAATTGCCAAGCATAATATTTACAAACACATTTACTTTTTCATCAATTTTGTATGTTGATTTGTCTGTCTCTATGTAAATCTCCGGAGTGTATTTGTCTTGCTCTGTTGTTGTGCAATTAATCATTCTTCTGTCAAAAGGGTTGAATATTTCAAGCTTGCAAGACTGAAGATTATTGGAATCTGTCTTGAATGTTGTTGTTTCATTTGACTGCTCGAAAATATTTATGCCAGAAACTACTGTATAAGGGCTTTTTATCCTTTGTATAGATAAGAAATTGTATGGAGGGTGAGTATACTTTACCTGATATTTGTAGTTGCTTCTCTGCAATGAGCTCTTGCCAAGCATAAGATTGTATTCTGGAATTTCTGTTGAAAAGTTGACAATTGGATATGTGTAGCGGTCTGTGAAAGATAAAGAATAATTTTCTGGATAAGGTATGTCTTT
>JAGVIO010000089.1 GCA_020056025.1 archaeon | reverse complement strand
TCTGTTTTCTTATGCTATCCATATTGCAAAAGGGGTTTATATAGGTTTGTATAGAATTATTGAAAATATTCTGGAATTATCCGAATTTATTCAGCAGGCTATAAATTGATATTGCTCATGAATGCTTCTTTTTTTAAATCTTCAATTATAAAATAATACTGCTTTCCTTCGATCTTAAATTTACTTTCTAACATCTCAAGGAAAGACTCCATATCATTTATCTGCTTAAATATCCCTTCAATCATAAAGTCAAAGCCGTTATTGATTTTGTATAATGAGTTTACTGATTCGTGCTTTGAAAGAAATTCTCTAAGTGCTTCCTTGTCCTCCCTGTTTGCCTTTAAGGATATATGTGCTCTCGTATTATAGCCAAGCTTTGTGAAGTTTAAAAGGCTTGTATGTTTTAAAATAATATCATTTCCTTTAATTCTATCAAAAATTGTTGATACAGGAATGCCTGTTTTTCTGCTCATATTTGTCAAGGGCATCCTTGCGTCCTGCCTCAGATATGCCAATATCTTAAGATCCTTTTGGTTCATCTTGTTCAGCCTCCGATTGATATTTGCAATTAATGCAGAAATTATCAGATTCACTTATCATTATCTTATTGCAGACAGGACATTTTTTCATTTTCAACCCCTTAGTATGTTTCAGGGATTTACTGACATAAAAACCTTTTTTAGCATGTTTTCCTGACTGTTTCAGAAAAATCCTGAAGCAAGCAAAAGGTTTAAATAATCTAGATGCTTTTAACACTCTCTGGGGGTAAAAATATCCGAAATATCCGTATAATGTCCGGATTCAAAATTTTGCCAGAATGGAAACTCAAAACCAGATAATAGAATTGTTCAGGAAAAGCCCTAATTCAGAACTGTCCACTTCTGAAATAGCAGAAGCTATAGAAAAACCCGAATTTGAGGAAATCAGCAGAGCGTTAAGCGAAAAATTCATTGATCCTGAAAAGATCAGAAAAGCAAAAAGAAAAAAAGCGCAGATGCACAGGAAGATACTGTATCATCTTAATGATCTTGTAAAAGAAAATATCCTCAAGATAAGCAAAGAAGGGAAAAAAGGGGAAAAATTCTTCTGCCTTGATCTTGAGGAAGGCGAGGAGATTTTGATTGACAGGGTAAAAAGAGTCACTATCTCAAAGCCGCATGCGCCTTCATTGCCTATCGAGGGTTATGAGCAGAAAGGGATTATATATTGCCTGGACCCTGCAACATGGATTGAAAGGCTTAATTCAATCCTTATAGAATGCGCAATGTTTGATGACCTGAAGGAGCTGCTGCATTTCATAAGCGGATGCTTCTCAAACATAAATGACTCTGTGACATTGAATGAGTTTGATGCAATCCTCAAAAAGAATGACCTCAGCCAGGTAACAAATTTTGTGCATAAGCTGAATTCAAGATGCAATGATTATGGCAAAAAAATCTGCTGCATATTAAACATCTCTGGGCTTGAAAAGCAAGGTGAATTTCTGGAATTGATGAAAGATGCAATAAAAGCCAGCAATGTCTCATTTGTTTTCAATACAGCTGCCGGCGAGCTTGATAAAAATTCTGCATTTTTTGAAAAACTGATAAAACTTTTCTTTGAAAGCGATGCTAACCTGTATTTCCAGAACAATGATCTCCATAAGTCACCATATGCGATAGGAAGGGCAGGGCCTTATACATTTGATGAGGGGGAGTGGGCGAGCTATAAGAAAGAACTTTATGGGAAGCTGAAGTGCATTGTGTGCGCGCAGTCAACTGTTATTGTAGATGCTGAAAGGTTTTATAGTGAGGAAGCAAAAAATATCGAGCAGTTCAAGCAGTTCAACCTCAAGATTGCTGATTCGCTGTTCAGCATAAATTCCATACAGCGGAGAAGGTCTGAAGAATTGTTCAGCGACATCATAAAACTTAATGAAAAGCACATAGAGGATATTTTTATTTTCAGCAGAAACTATGTAAGGTTCTGGAATTATGGATGGAAACACGAGGATTTTGACCAGGAATTCCTGATAAATATGTTTTCTGAATCAAAAAAAGCAGTAGATGAATTCTGCCTTTCTGAAGAGACAATCTACAAAAGCTGCGGAATGCCCACCAGGCTCAAGATTGCATATTCATGCGCATTCGACGTGTTTGTTGAGAATATATTCAGCAAAGCCAAATACAGGAAATTCACAATAAGTAATATAAAGGATTTCCATAAAGAAGATATCAAAAAGATAATCGAGTCAAAGGAAAATCTGTTCAAGCTCTTTAATGGCGGTGACCTGATTTCGTTTTACAGGGTTGGAAACCTTGATGCAAAAGAGATTTTAAAGGAGATTGCATTTATCATGAACAACTACAAACTGCCGTTTTTTAGGTGGAATTTCGGGGGTGTCAAAGAGAGAGACATGGACCTGAAGAGGTTTATTGAGCAATGATATCAAAAAAATATGCAATCGAGGCATGGAAAGAATCTTTAAGGTATATCCTCGAAAATGGGGTTGAATTCCAGGATGAATACAGAAGGACATGCAGAGAGGTTTTTAACCTGCTGATAAGGATAGAAAGCCAAGAAGATATCACAAAGCCGATTAAAATCCTCAATGAATTCAAGAATTGGAAATATCCGCCGCTGGAAGAGATATCCAAAGTTATATTGTCAAACAAGCTTGCGCCTGATTATGCATATTCCTACGGGCCGAGAATTTTCAATTTCCAGAAAAAGATAGACCAGGTAAATGACTTCATCATACCTCTGCTTAAGGAAAAGCCAAGCAGCAGGAAAGCAACAATAACTCTGCTTGACCCTGTTGAAGACTCGAATATGGTAAAAAGAGACATCCCTGGGCTTGTTACAATTGATTTCAAGCTTAGGCAGGGAAAGCTGAATATCACTGCTGTAATAAGAAGCAATGACATGTTCTTTGGCTGGCCTGCAAATATCTACCAATTGTTTGTGCTCCAGGATTATGTCAGGAAAAAATTAGGGTGCGATGCTGGCAAGATGGATACATTCTCTATTTCTGCACATGTTTTTAATGACCAGAAGGAATACATTGACAGGGTAATGAATGAATTTTGACATGGATAAAATATATGATATAATAATTGTAAGCGGAGAGCCTTATGTTGACCATCCTTTTTCAGGGGTTGGTGTAATAAAAAAAGTCCTGGAAGACAAGGGATATTCTGTTGCTGTAATTGAAACTCCAAGATGGGATAGGGATGATGATTTCATTAAGTTTGGAAAGCCTAAATTGTTTTTTGGAGTAAGCTCTGGTGCAATGGACAGCATGCTTGTGAATTACACTCCTATGAAGAAAAAAAGACAGGAAGATGAGCATAGCAAGATGAGCTATTCTATTCCAGACAGGGCTGTAACTGTATATTGCAATATGATCAGGAAGCTTTTCAAGGATTCTAAAATCGTTATTGCAGGAACAGAAAGCTCTTTGAGAAGATTTGCGCACTATGATTATTGGGAAAATAGGATTAGAAAGTCAATATTATTGGATACAAGAGCGGATATCTTAGTTTATGGTTACGGAGAATTGCAGATAACAGAGATTGCAAAAAGACTAACTGAAGGAAAAGAGATTTCCGGAATAAACGGGACTTGTATTTTATCCAAAGACATTCCTGCTGGATTCGAAGAATTGCCAAGCTTTGAGAAAGTTGCCTCTGACAAAAAAGAATTCTGCAAGATGCAGACAATGTTCGACATCAATAAAAACCTTGCACAGAAGTTTGACAATAGGTATGTGCTTCAGTATAAAGCAATGAAATATATAAAAGCTGACCTGGATTATATTTACGGATTGGATTATTCGAGAAAGATTCCTTCAAGCTATCCTGAGTTCAGGATTATTGAGTTTTCTGTCCTTACGCACAGAGGATGCTTTGGAGGATGCAATTTCTGCTCGATAAGCGCGCTGTCTGGAAAAGATATTGTTTCTAGGAGCATAGAATCAATAATTGCAGAGATAAAAAAGATAGTTAAGATGCCTAATTTCAATGGAACAGTTGAACTGTCCGGAGCATCTGCCAACATGTACGGAATGGATATTGTTTCTGGAAAAAGGGATTTGAGCCATAGTAAGATTATTGAGCTCTTGAGAAAAGCAAGGGAAGTTCAATGTATAAAAAAAGTACTGATTAAAAGCGGCGTGAGATTTGACATTGCAAATGAAGAATATATAAGAGAGATAATTAAGTATCATATAGACGGAACATTAATGATTGCACCTGAGCATGTTGATGAAGAAGTTGTTGCATTGATGGGCAAAGGAAAAGGCGCTGATGAGTTTGCTGAAATGTTTGAAAGAATATGCAAAGAGGAAAATTCTATCTGCGAGTTGTCTTATTATTTTATTGTGGGGCATCCAGGGTGTAATATTGAGAATACAACGTCATTGAATAGATTTATATCTGGAAAAAAGCATGCAAATTTTGTGCAGGTCTTTACACCAACGCCAATGACAATGTCAACGTGCATGTATTACACTTCTATCGATCCAAGAACTATGAAAGAGATTTATGTGCCTTATACTTATAATGAAAAGAAGATGCAAAAAAATATTGCACTAAGTGTTTCTGGAAAAGAAGAAATGCAAAAAACAAGGGGATTTAAGCATGGCAAAGATTAGGCTCCATCAATTGCTTTCAAAAACTGCTGTATTTAATTCTAAACGTGAACTTATTGATGCAATAAAGTCTGGAAAAATTTCTGTTGATGGCAAAGTTATACAGAATCCACACTATATGGTAAAGATTGATGCAATTGTTTTATTAGAAGGAAAACCTCTAAAAGTTGAGACAAAGAGAGTA